>DRGV01000046.1 GCA_011049955.1 bacterium | reverse complement strand
TAAGGACGTTCATTGCTATAAAACTGACCCCAGAAATAGCATCGAATATTAGTAAGCTCCAGGAAGAACTGAAGAGAACTGGTGCTCAGGTTAAATGGGTGAAGCCAGAGAATATTCATCTCACCCTGAAGTTCTTAGGCCAGATTACCTCAGAAGAGTTAGAAAAGGTTAAACTGACTACAAGAGAGACTCTAAAACCTTTTAAGTCCTTTGAAATAAGCGTCTCTGGCCTGGGCGCTTTTCCTAAGATAAATTATCCCAGGGTAATCTGGGTAGGAGTAGACAAGGGAAAAGAAGAATTAAAAAAAATAGCCCTTAGTATAGAAAAAAACCTAGCCAGAATTAGTTTTGCTAAAGAGAAAAGACCCTTCAGTCCCCACCTCACAATAGGGAGAGTAAAGTCTTCCAGGGGAAGAGAGAGATTAATAGAGATTCTCACTGGAAATAAGATCTCTAACCTGGGAAACATAAGAGTAACTAAAATATCTCTTGTAAAAAGTGAACTAACACCTCAAGGGCCAGTCTATACCTCTCTTGAAGAGATAGATTTGAGAGGTAAAGAAGGGTAATGAGCCCCAAAAGATTTCTTGTAGTCTTTCTTGTTTTAATTCTTAATCTATCGTCCCCTCTTCTTTATGCCGATGTTGAAGACGGCACAGATTATATGAAAAAGGGCAAATATGAAGAAGCCATTGAAGAGTTTAAGGATGCTATAGAGGAAGTTGAGGATGAATACGATGTCTCTGAAGATGAGGAAATAAGAGAATGGCTAATTGGAGTGTATCACTGGTTAGCTACTGCCTATACCAAGAATAACATGCCTCAGAAGGCAAAGGAGATTTACCAGAAGATACTTGAAATTAGCCCCTTAGATATCAAGTCCAGAGAGAAATTAGATAGAAATAAATTAGGTAGAAAGAAGCGAGAAGAGAAAATAGAAAGTAAATTTTTAGAGAAAGAAAGCGCTCATTTTATCCTTAAATTTGAAGGTACCCAGGAAAGAGAATATGAAGCCCCTGAAATCCTGGCGATATTGGAAGAAGCCTATAAGAAGGTAGGTGCTGATTTAGGTTATTATCCTCAAGAAAAGACGACATGTATCATTTATTCCTCCAAAGAAAAATTTCGCTATGTTACTGACACCCATTATTGGACTGGGGGGATATATGATGGTAAGATTCGGGTACCATTATCCATAGAGCTGGAAATAGCTGAGCACTTTAAGCGCACCCTAGTTCATGAGTATACCCATCATGTAATCCGTGGTAAAACAAAGAATAACTCTCCTTCCTGGCTCAATGAGGGATTGGCCCAGTATGAGGATAGAGGCTATGAAGAAAATCGGGAAAAGGACGAGAAGAGATTGGAGATATTGGCTCAAAGCCTGGAAGAAAATACACTTGTTCCTTTAAAACGAATAAAACCTCTATTCCAAACAGGGGATACAGAGCTGGTAAATCTGGCCTACTATGAATCCTATTCTGCAACCAAATACCTCATAAAACGCTATGGCCTGAAAGGAGTAAGTAAGCTCTTAGAAAAGCTGGGAAAAGGGGCCTCTATTGATAAAGCGTTGGGAGAGGTCTTCCACTTAGATTATCAAGCGCTGGATAGAGAATGGCGTAAGTTTTTGGCCCGGGGCGAGCCGTTTGTAACTCGGAAGGCGGTTGGCCCAGTCAGGAAAGAGGCAATAGTTAAGGACCAGGCAAAGACCCTCTATTCCTTAGCCCAGAACTATGAGATGAATAGGATGTATGACCTGGCCCTTAGGGAGTATCAGAAGATTATTAAGAACTACGCCAATAGCAGCTGGGCCCAAAAGGCAAGGGAGCGCATTAAAGTGATAGGCACTAAGAGAAGATAAAAGGAGGAAGAGATGGCAAAAAGAGAGGAAAAGATAGAGAAAGCGAGGGAGAGAGCGCTGGACTTAGCTCTGGAGCAGATTGAGAAGAAGTATGGAAGAGGGGCTATAATGCGTTTTGGCAAGGAGAAGCCGCTGGAGAAGATCGAGGCCATTCCTACCGGCGCCTTACCCCTTGATTTAGCTTTAGGGATCGGTGGTGTTCCCCGGGGAAGAGTAATAGAACTCTTCGGTACAGAGGGGGGAGGAAAGACCACCCTCTCTCTTCATATTATTGCCGAGGCCCAGAAAATGGGAGGGGAGGCAGCATTCATCGATGTGGAACATGCTATGGACCCCGCCTATGCCAGAACTTTGGATGTAGATTTAGATCATCTTTTAATTTCTCAACCAGACTCCGGGGAGCAGGCCTTAGAGATTACTGAGGCCCTGGTTCGCAGTAGCGCCGTGGATGTCATTGTCATTGATTCTGTTGCCGCCCTGGTTCCTCGGGCAGAGATCGAAGGGGAAATGGGGGCTGCCCAGGTAGGACTGCAGGCCCGGCTCATGTCCCAGGCGCTAAGGAAATTAACCTCCGTAATTTCAAAGTCAAAGACCTGTGTGATATTCATCAATCAGATAAGGATGAAGATCGGGGTGATGTATGGTTCTCCCGAGACTACCCCGGGGGGGAGAGCGCTTAAGTTTTATTCCTCAGTACGTATGGATATTAGAAGGATCGGTCCCATAAAAGAAGGCCCAAATATTATTGGCAATCGCACGGTAGTCAAAATCGCCAAGAACAAGGTCGCCCCTCCTTTCAGGAGAGCGGAATTCGACATCATCTATGGCAAGGGAATCTCAAAGGAGGGCTGCCTCATAGATTTAGGAATAGAAAAAGGAATTATTCAAAGATCAGGGGCCTGGTTCTCCTACAAGAAGAATAGGATCGGTCAGGGAAGAGAAGGGGTGAGGAAATTCCTGAAGGAGAATCCCAAGGTAGCCAGAGAGATTGAAAAGGAGATTAAAAAACTAATCTGATGGCCTTCTATTTAGTCACTGGTGGGGCGGGGTTCATCGGCTCCCATATCGTGGAAAAATTGGTCAGGAGAAAAGAGAAGGTAAGGATCCTGGACAACTTCTCTACAGGCAAGAGAGAAAACATTGCTCCCTTTTTGGAAAAGATTGAACTCATTGAGGGAGATATAAGAGATTCAGGGACTGTTACAAAGGCGGTAAAGGGAGTAGACTATATCTTACATCAGGCCGCCCTTCCTTCCGTTCCCAGGTCTATTAAGGACCCCGTAACTACCAATGAAGTAAATGTTTTGGGTACTTTGAATATCTTGATGGCAGCGAAGGAATTAGGGGTGAAGAAGGTAGTCTATGCCTCTTCTTCCTCAGTATATGGAGAGACTCCCCAACTACCGAAGATGGAGGATATGCAACCCTCTCCTCTTTCTCCCTATGCCCTAAGTAAATTAG
>DRGV01000045.1 GCA_011049955.1 bacterium | reverse complement strand
TCGCCAGATAGGCCACCATATACCTGGGCAATAATAGTGGCTACTAAGTCATAAGGCTTCCCAATATTCTTCAGTCTCTTATTCAAAGCAAAACTCCGGGCAGCCACGGCCTGGGCCTTTACCGCCTCTTTTGGCCAGGCAGGAGAGATCTCATGCTTCATTACCCCCTGAAGATACTCCTCTAAATTCACCTCATTAATGACTAATAAGGTATCATTCCTCTTTCTAACCTTTATCTCCCCCCGATAGGCCCGATTGTTTACTCTTATAAAGGAATCCCCTAAGGGCTTAATCTCCAAGATATCTCCATACTCCTCTGGCCCCTCCATCTTTAGGCCAAAGAGGCCCGGTTGAATTTGGTAAATAGAATTCTTGTCGCCAGCGGCCACGGCCTCTAACTTTCCAGGAGCAAAGATTTTAAATCTTCCCGTAGCAGATATCCTTACAGATGAAGCATCGATCAGAATAGCAACCCTAATCCTGGGATCGGGAACATCTCTAAAACCAACTAGGATAAAACAAACTAAAATTAGAATTGCCAATAGGATTTTTTTCATTCTCAACATCCTTTGTTCATCACGCAAGATATGCGTTTCTCCGTCTTATCCGTCGAATCCGTCTATATTATTGACGGACTGACGGGCAGACGAACTGATTTACCTCTTCTCTAAATGTGCCTTGTAGCGCCTTGCTTTATGCATGAAGACTTCAAGATTTGTCCTGGTATTTGGATCATGAACCCCATCCATTCTTAAGGTGAGTATCGGTATCTTAAATTCCCGGTGCATCTTCTCCAGCATATATTGGAGAATCCCTCCGGGCATACAGTAGGAGGGAGCGAGGGAGAGTATCCCGTGAATCTTTCCAGATGCGATATAGAGTCGCGCCAGACCACTTCCCCCCAGGGCTTCACTGTCCGCTGAGAGGTGCAGGTAGCCTGAGGCTTCGGCCAGGACTTCTTTAGCATGCGGCTCCGGGAAGATTAAATGGCGACGGATCTTCTTAGTGACCTGATGTTCCAAGAATTCCTGAAGATACTTTATGGGTCTTAGAACAGGATATTTCTTTACCGTGATCTCCAGGGCATCGTTTAGAGTGAAGCCGATCATGGGCAAGATGACTATGCCGCCCAGGGATTCTATCTTCTTGACCATACATTCATTGCTATGTTCATGGGTTCTGACATAAGCCTCCCCCACAATACCGATATTAATCTTTTCTTCTTTTTTCTCGATAGGAACTCTTTCTATCAACTTGAAGAGCTTATAGGTCTTAGGAGCGATATCGCCTTCCCGCACCCCTTCCAGTATTAGATTCATATTCTCTTCAAATACTCTATCAATACTGCCTGGAACTATTTCATAGGGCCGCCGTTCCCGGACATATTGTCTAATAACCTCCATGGCTACCAGGCCTTTCCAGAATCTGATAAGGAACCTAAACCCCTTTATCTTGCTGATCTTCATTCCCCCATTGACCAGTTCAAACCTCTTCCAGTAATTGATGCTGCCTGGCTCCGGGGTTATTATGGGAACCGGGAAGCCCAATTCTCTCAAGACCTGTTCCTGCAACAAGTAATAGCACTTCTGTCTGCAGGCCCCATCTGCTTGCATGTTAAAGAAGGCAATCCTATCTGGATGGCAATGGTGCCGGAACACATAGCCCAAGAAATCCCCGGCGGTCTCCCTGGTAGGCAGGCAGGTTTTGTCCGATAGGAATCTGTTGGCTAAGGTTAATGTGGCATCTGATGATCTGGGTAAGAGCTCTGCTTCAACCCCAATGAGTTTCAGGGCCTCAACCAGGACATGGGCATCCTCGTTCATATAGGGGATGAGCAATTTTCTCTTCCTTGGTTTAGGGGATAAAGAGGTCTCTTCACCTTTAAAACTTGGCTGGCGAATCTTTTCCACCCTTTCCCTGACACTGTCCAGGAATGCCTCACATCTGGTGCGCACATGGGCCTGGGCGGTGGTCTTCCCCACCTCCAGGTTTAGAAATGGTTTTCCCCCCATCCTATTTTTGAAGAATGTGTTCAGAAAGGAGTCTGGGCCGCAGGCAAATGTAGAAAAGTAGATGGCATTCAGTCGCGGAGTTTTTCTTATCAATTCCGCAACACGCAGGATCTTCTGACCATAGCTCCAGTTAATCTTGCCCTGATAAGTCCCCAGGTCTTGCTCGTCCAGTGGTAAGAAATCAGGGGGGATGGGTAGAGCACCCAGATCCAGAAGCATTCTCGGTAGATCAACATTTATTTCTGGATCACCAATAGTGTAGGATCGACTCACGATGACCACGGGAAGGGGATAGTCCCCAATATTCTCCAATATCTCTCTTCCCCTCTTCTCTATCTCATCCTGGAAATGGGTGAGGGATGCCAGGCCCTTGCTCAATGCCCCCTTTACCCTCTTTGGATCCTGGCCCAGAGCCCTCCCCATCTCCATCATTGCCCTTTCCAGGTTATACCTCTTCTTATGGAAATTAATAGGAACAGTGAGCAACTTCTTACCCAGTTCTGTAGTTACTCTTGCCATATAGGGGGAGGCTATAGCAAGGGGACAGAGATAGGTCTTCCTATCCTCTCTCCCGTTGGGCATCTCGATGACACTGGGCAGGAAGATATAATCAACGCCCTTTTCCAATAGGTTCCTTATGTGGCCGGTTAAGATCTCAGCAGGAAGACAGGTATCGGATAGGACGCCATCAGAACCCTTGGCTAAAAGTCTTCTATTCGTTATCTCTGAGGTAATCACCCGGTATCCCAACTCAGTAAAAAAGGCCTGCCAGAGAGGAAAGAGGTCATAGTATACTGAGAAGAGTCTTGGTATGCCTATCTTTACTCCATTTCTTCCTATCTTAGTCTCATGAGCCCGGGTAAGCAGTCTCTCCCTTTCCCGAAATAGGTCAGGAAGGTTATTCTTGACCGATAGCTGGCCGACACTCTTCTGGTATTTTTGACACCTATCACCATAGTAGTAGGTGATCCCCTCTTTCTCTATCTCAACCATCTTGACCGTACATACATTGGCGCATCCCTTACACTCGAAAGATTTCAAGGAGTAACTTCTTTCCTTCAATCTCTCAAAGCCCACGAAGTTTGTTTTCCCCTGATACATCTCCTTGGCCAAAAGGGCGGCCCCGATGGCCCCCATAACCTCGCAGTGAGGGGGTACCGTGATACGGGCCTTGGTCAGATACTGGAGAGCGACGACCACTGCCCTATTCAGGGCCACCCCTCCCTGAAGAAAGATGTTTCTTCCTCTCTTATCTCCAATCTTGAATTCATTTAAGTAGTTGTGGGCAACGGCATGACAGAGACTGGCCACCAGGTCATTCTTTCTATGGGTGTTCTGTCGGGAGATGACCTCCTGTTCCATAAATACGGTACATTTGCAACTACCAAAAGAGAATGGTCTCTGACTCTTAAATGCCTGGCGGGCAAAGTCGGTAACCTTGATGCCAAGTAATTTCGCCTGCTCCTCTATGAAAGAGCCGGTTCCGGCGGCACAGGCGGTATTCATGGCAAAATCTACCACTACCCCATCCTCTAAGATTATATACTTCGAATCC
>DRGV01000044.1 GCA_011049955.1 bacterium | reverse complement strand
GCTCTGTAATCTCGAAGTCCGCAATAACCCCATCCCTCATGGGTTGAATGGCCACGATATTGGCCGGGGTCCTCCCCAGCATTCTCTTGGCATCGCTTCCCACCGCCATTACCTTCCCCGTATCTTTTAGGATGGCCACCACAGAGGGCTCTCTTAAAATGATTCCCTGGCCCTTGATATAGGCCAGGGTGGTAGAGGTCCCAAGGTCGATGGCCATATCATTAGAGAATAGCCCTAAAAACCAATCGAATAACATCTCTTCCTCCCTTTTATCAGAAAATAGAAATTTAGCCCACGGGTTACAGGGGAGACAAGGGGCACAGGGGTGACAGGGGTTTAAACCCTTGTCACCCTTATCACCCTTGCTACCTTTGTTACCCTTCTGTTTAATGTTATCATACCAGAGGTTTTTGAAATTAGCAAGTTTTTCTTGCAAAAATTTTAAAAAAAGAATATAATAAAGATGCCTTCTCTTCGCGAAGAACTTTGTTATTCCTCCGCATCTTTAGTAGACGAGGCAAGCGGAGCGCGTCGTCATAATAAAGATGCCTTCTCTTCGCGAAGAACTTTGTTATTCCTCCGCATCTTTAGTAGACGAGGCAAGCGGAGCGCGTCGTCATAATAAAGATGCCTTCGCTTTGCGAAGAACTTTGTTATTCCTCCGCATCTTTAGTAGACGAGGTAAGCGAAGTGCGCCCTCGTAATAAGAAAGCCTTGCCGCAAAGCGGCAAGAACCTTGTTATTCGGGCTTCCTTAGTAGAGGGGGCAAGCGAAGTGCGTCGTCGTAATAAGGACAAAATAGAAGTTTGCAGTAACCAGCGAAACTATAGATTAGACGCCAGATAAACTGGCTAGATTCTTCGCGATGCTCAGAATGCAGATGGTCAGATTAATCAAGAAGGGGTTGTGTGTTTTTACAAGTTTTGGTTACGGTTAAGGTTAGGTTGTTAGTTTGGTTGTTGGGTTAGGTAGTTGGTGTTTAAAAACCTAACCTTTACCAAACTACCAAACCCACTACTTTACCCTAACCCAACTACCCATCTTTATCTCGGTATTCTGACCTTCTGATAACTGACCCTATCCATCTGATAATCTGGTTATCTGATACTCTTCTACTTTCCTACTTTCTTACTCTTTTACTGTAAACTGGTTACTCCGAACAAAGTGAGGTGAGTTATGGTTATGCTCAAGGTCATGCGTAAAAAGATCCGAATAATTTTATGGGGTACTATCATCTTAGTTATCCCAACCTTCATCCTGGCTGGAGCCTTAGTGGGATTGAAAGAGAGGAGATTAAACCTGGTTGCTTCTGTGAATAAAAAAGGGATTACAAGAGAGGCCTATTATAAGGAAGTAAAGAGGCTCTATCGGGAGATGCGAGAGAGGATGGGAGACGAGTTCAACGAGGAAATAGTAAAGAGCTTAAACCTGGAGGAGGTGGTGGTAAACAACTTGATCAGAAGAGAGCTTTTACTTCAGGAAGCGAGAAGGGAAAAGATAGGGGTGAGTGATCAAGAATTGAGGGAAGAGATAAAAAGCCACCCGGCTTTTCAGAAAGAGGGGAGGTTCGATAAAGAGACCTACTTCGCCCTCCTGGATTGGTTGGGATATACTCCCCAAAAGTTTGAAGAGGAGATGAGCAAGGAGATCTCAATTACCAAATTGAAGAATCTAATTCTGGATGGGATAGAGATAAGCAAAAAGGAGATCCGGGATGAATATCTAAAAAGGAATGAAGAGATAGAGATTGAATATCTTCTGATAGCGCCTGCTAAAGAGGTGAAGGTTGATGAGAAGGAAATAGAAAAGTATTATCAAGAGAATAAAGAAAGTTATCGCATACCAGAGAAGATAAGAGTAAGACATATCCTGATTAAGGGAAGGGAGGCTCGTGAGAGAATAAAAGAGATAAAGAGGAGGCTGGAGGAGGGAGAGGGTTTTGAAAGCCTGGCAAAAGAATTCTCCCAGTGCCCCAGCAAGGAGAAGGGTGGAGATATGGGTTTCTTTACGAGGGGAAATATGGCAGAGGAGCTTGAGAGGGTGGCTTTTGGATTGAAAAAGGGGCAGATATCCCGCCTGGTAAAAAGCAGGTTCGGCTACCACATCATCAAGTTAGAGGAAAGGAAAGAATCTCATATCCCACCATTGGATGAAGTAAGAGAAAGAATAAAAAGAACTTTAAAAGAAGTAAGGGGATGGGAGATTGCTAAAGAAAAGGCCCAGGAAATAGCCAGCGGAATAGGAAAAGAAGAGTTAGAGGTCCTGGCTAAAAGATTCTCTTTGGAGATTAAAGGAACCGGTCTTTTTAAGCGTGAGGAGAGTAATCTGCCCCGGAAAATCGAAGAGGAGGCCTTCGGCCTCAAGGTGGATGAAATAAAAGGCCCTCTAAGGGGAAGGGATGGCTATTACCTCATTAGACTGATTGGACGGGAAGGAATGGATGAGAAAAAATTTAGTCAAGAAAAGGAGGCCTTTAGCAGAGACTTCATTCAAAGAAAGAAAGCACTTGTCTATAGCCAGTGGTACCGGAATTTATATCAGGGGGCAAAAATTAAGATTTACCCCGTTGGAGATTAGTTGAGAAAGATATGTTTTATTATGTGGACTACGGAGCAAAGATAATAGGTAGTATACGGGTTTTACTCAAGATCTACGCCCCGTAGATATGAATCCCGTTGATAGTGAAACTTATCTACGGGGTGAAATTATCAACGGGGCTATCTCCAACGGGGTTTATCCTCTAAGAGACTAAACAGGAATAATAAGAAAGCCTTGCCGCAAAGCGGCAAGAACCTTGTTATTCAGGCTTCCTTAGTAGAGGGGGCAAGCGAAGCGCGCCCTCATAATAAGAAAGCCTTGCCGCAAAGCGGCAAGAACCTTGTTATTCGGGCTTTCTTAGTAGAGG
>DRGV01000043.1 GCA_011049955.1 bacterium | reverse complement strand
TTCCATTACTGCCATAAAGGATGTTACCCCCATTCCCCACAATGGCTGCCGTTCCAGGAAGAGGAGGAGGGTTTAGTGGCGAGGAAGATTGGTCCGAATTGTAAGCTATGTCGTCAGGAGGGGATGAAGCTCTTCCTAAAAGGAAGAAGATGCTATAGCGAGAAATGTGTCCTGGTCAGAAGGGATTATGGGCCAGGGGTGCGCAGGAAGCGTCCCAAGAAATTATCTGCTTATGGACTGCGACTGCGGGAGAAACAGAAGGTGAAGAAGATCTATGGGGTAATGGAGAAGCAGTTCAGAAGATACTTTAAAGAGGCCAAGAGGCTCAAGGGGATGACCGGAGAGAATCTCTTGTTACTCTTAGAAAGAAGGCTCGATAACATCATCTTTAGACTGGGATTCTCTTTGACCCGGGCCGGTGCCCGCCAGTTAGTTCAACATGGCCACTTCTTAGTCAATGGTAGGAAGGTGGATATTCCTTCCTACTCCTGCAAGGTGGGGGACGAGATCTCTTTGAGGTCCAGGAGCAGAGAGATAATTGGAGTAAAAGAGGCCATGAAACTCTCTCAGGATAGGGAGAAGGCCCCCTGGCTCGAGATAGACCAGGAGAACTTTAAAGGGAAGGTAGTAAGATTACCAAAGAAGGAAGAGATCGCCCTTCCTATCCAAGAGCAACTCATTGTGGAATACTACTCTCGTTAATACACGAATATAAGAAGTTCGGAGTTGGGAGTTCGCCTCTCGTCCCGAGGGGACTCGAGGTCCCCGAGGGAGAGTTCGGAAAAAGAAATACACCGAACTCAAGCGAGGCGAAGCCGAGCGTGCTCCGAACTAAACCGACTGATAAGGAGGTTATTGAATGGCAAAGGCCAAGAAAGAGATGGAAAATATAAGCATTCAGTGGAAGGGATTCATTAAGCCCAAGAGGATAGAGTGGGATAAGAAGACCCTCTCTAATACCTATGGTAAATTCATCGCTCAGCCCTTAGAGAGGGGCCATGGAATAACCATAGGGAACTCCCTACGCCGAATACTTTTATCCTCTCTAACCGGGGCAGCGGCAACCAGTATTAAGATTCAGGGGGTGGAGCATAAGTTCTCCACCATTCCCGGAATAGTGGAGGATGTTCCCCAAATCATTCTAAACCTCAAACAGTTACTCTTAAAACTACCCAAAGCAAAGCCCAAGACTTTATATCTAAAGGGCAAGGGACCTTTAGAGGTCAAGGCCTCCCACATCACCAAGGATGCCGATGTCGAGATCCTGAACCCCGCCCTCTATATCGCCACCTTGAATGAGAAGGGGAAACTGAATATGGAGATCGAGGTGAATGTGGGAAGGGGATACGTTACCGCAGAGAAACATAAAAAGGAGAATAATCCCATCGGGACCATCCCCGTAGACTCCATATTTACCCCCATAAAGAAGGTGAGTTATCGGGTAGAGAATACCAGGGTGGGGAAGATTACAGACTATGATCGGCTCATCCTGGAGGTCTGGACAGACGGAAGCGTTAGACCAGATGATGCGGTAGCCTTTGCTGCCAAGATATTAAAGAGCCACCTCGACCTCTTCATCACCTTCCCCGAACCTGAAGAGGAAGAGGAAGTTGAAGTAAAGAAAGAAGATAGGAAAATAGACGAGATTTTAAATAAGAGCCTTGAGGAAGTGGAACTCTCCGTCCGTAGTGCCAACTGCCTCAAGGAAGGTAAAATAAAGACTATCGGTCAGCTAGTTAGGAAGAGTGAGGAAGAATTATTGAAGATGAGAAACTTTGGCAAGAAGTCCGTAGAAGAGATAAAAGAGATCCTGAAAAGCTATGGTCTATCTCTGGGGATGAAGAGATGAGGAAGCTGGGGCGTACCTCTTCCCATAGGAAGGCCATGTTTTCCAATCTGGCCACCTCTCTTCTGCGTTATGAGAGAGTCACCACTACCCTTCACAAAGCAAAGGAAGTGAGGAGGGTGGTAGAGAAGCTAATTAGTAAGGCAAAGAAGGATACCCTGGCCTCAAGAAGGGAAGCGGGAAAGGTAATAAGGGATAAGGAAGTCTTGAAAAAACTCTTCTCCCAGATTGGCCCCAAATTTAAGGAAAGACCCGGTGGTTATACCAGGATTCTCAGGCTGGGGCAGAGGAAGGGAGATAATGCCTCTCTGGCTCTCATAGAATTGGTGGAAAAGGTCGCCCCAGTAGTTGAGAAGAAGAAAGAGAAGGTAGAGAAGATACCTAAAGAAATTAAGGAAGTAAAACCAAAGCCAGAAGAGAAGAAACCTCCAGTAGCAAAGAAAGAACCATTCTTCAAGAGATGGTTTCGGATTAGAAGAAGAAAGGCAACAGAAAGTTCAGATTAGGATGAGAAGAAAGATTCTTTTCTTCTTCCTTCTTTTTCTGGCGCTGGTTGCCTTTCTTTTTATCTTAAGAAAGGTAGAGCATTTCCGTCAGGAAAGACTTATCTCCTCTATGACTGAGGTGGTGACGGGTGAGATCAGGAAGGGAGAGTCCTTATACCTTGCCCTGGTAAGGGAAGAGATACCAAGAGATAAAATAATTCTCTTGGAAAAGGCTTTAAAGCCCGTCTTCGATGTTAAAAAATCCCAGATCGGTGATCGGTATGAACTGGAGAGGGACTTAGAGGGCCACTTTAAAAATTTTAAATACTACACTACCATAAGTCCCATCGACTTCTACCTGGTAGAGAAGAACGAGTCCGGGAAGTTAGTTGCCAAGAAGGAGAGACTTCCGGTCGAGAAAAAGATCGCCAGGGTAGAAGGAAGAATAGAGACCTCTTTATATGAGGCCATGATAGCCGCCGGCCAGAAGCCCTCCCTTACCATGGATTTTGCTGATATCTTTGACTGGGAGATAGACTTTTTAACTGAGCCCCGACCAGGGGACAGGTTCCGGCTGGTATGGGAAGAATACTGGCAGGTCGAGAAGAAGTTAGCGGATGGCAGAATACTTGCTGCTCAATATATCAATAGACACCAGACCCATACTGCCATCTACTTTGAGGATCCCGAAGGCAATAAGAGCTACTTCACAGAGGAGGGAAAGTCCTTAAGGAAACAGTTCCTGAGGTCTCCCCTAAGTTATAGGAGAATAAGCTCCTACTTCTCATATCGCAGGTTTCATCCCATTCTGAAGGTCTATCGTCCCCATCCCGGTATCGATTATGCCGCCCCTATAGGGACACCAGTGAGAAGCATTGGGGAGGGGAGGGTAGTCTATAAGGGGTGGAAGGGGGGTTTTGGAAGGTTTATTAAGATAAAGCACAAAAGAGGCTACTACACCACCTATGGCCATCTGAGGAGATATGCTAAAGGAATAAGAACTGGAGTAAGAGTAAGTCAGGGACAGGTCATCGGTTATGTGGGCTCAAGTGGCCTCTCCACCGGTCCCCACCTTCACTTCGCAGTGATTAAGAATGGAAGATACATCAACTTCTTAAGGTTGAAATTACCCGCGGTAAAATCGGTCAAGAAAGAGTATCTAAAAGAGTTTAATAGAATAAAAGAGGAGCGTCTTACTCAATTGGAAAGTATTTCCTCAAACTGATTGAGAATTCACCATTCAATGTCTATCGGTTAAACAGGCTCCAAGTCTCCGGCCTCAGGCTGCAGGCTACAATAAAAAAAGCTTGAAGCTCGTAGCCGGAAGCAATAGAAGTAACGTAAGACGGAAAATACAAAAGTCCAGTAATTAAAAAAGGTTTAAAAAGATGGAGATAAAGACCGATTTCTTAGTCATAGGAAGTGGCCTTGCGGGCTTGTGTTTTGCCCTGAAGGTCGCTCCTTACGGCCAGGTGGCCCTGGTTACTAAGCGGGATCTCCTTGAGAGCAATACCTCTCATGCCCAAGGTGGGATTGCTGCGGTATTCAGCAAAGAGGACTCCTATGACCTTCATATCCAGGATACCTTAAGATGTGGGTGTGGCCTATGTCGTAAGAAGATAGTGGAGTTGGTGGTAAAGAAGGGGCCAGCGAGGGTGAGGGAACTGGCTAAATGGGGGGTTGATTTTAGTCTGAGTGAAAAGAATAAGGATGAGTTCGACCTTGGCCTGGAGGCTGGCCATTCCCGAAGGCGAATACTTCATATCGCTGACATTACAGGCAAAGAGATCGTCACCCATCTCGCGGAAGCAGTAAAGAAGAAAAATAATATCACCATATATGAAGAATTTATCGCCCTCAATCTTATCCTGGATCCCGGGAAGAGGCGAGGGAGATGCAGGGGCGCCTATGTGCTCGATAAGAAGAAGGGGGTTATTCACACCTTCTTAGCTCAGGTTACGGTATTAGCTACCGGTGGCTCAGGTAAAGTATATCTCTATACCTCTAATTCTGATGTAGCTACTGGAGACGGAATAGCCATGGCCCACCAAGCCGGAGCTAAGATTACTCATATGGAATTCATGCAATTTCATCCTACCTGCCTCTACCATCTCCAGGCTAAATCCTTCTTAATCTCTGAAGCGCTACGGGGAGAAGGAGGGATTCTTCGACTGAGTAATGGTAAGGCCTTTATGAAGAAGTACCATCCTTCAAAAGAACTGGCACCTCGGGACATCGTTGCCCGGGCCATTGACCAGGAGATGAAAGAGCGGGGAGAGGACAGTGTCTTCTTAGACATCACTCATCGAAAGCCATCCTTCATAAAGAGAAGGTTTCCCAACATCTACCGGAGATGCCTCTCCCTTGGGATAGATATGACTAAAGAACCTATTCCCGTAGTTCCGGCCGCTCACTATCTCTGTGGAGGGGTGGTCACCGATCGCTATGGGAGAACGAATATTAGTAAATTGTACGCTATCGGAGAGGTGGCCTGTACTGGTTTGCATGGGGCAAATCGCTTGGCCTCCAATTCACTCCTGGAGGACTTGGTCCTTGCCCACCAGGCAGCAGAGAAGGTGAAAGAAGAGATAAAGAAAAAGGACCCATTTCCCCCTATTCCTCACTGGGATATTGGTGGTGCCGTGGATAGTGAAGAAGCGGTAATTGTGGCCCATAATTGGGACGAGGTTCGCCATTTAATGTGGAATTATGTAGGCATTGTCCGTTCTAATAAACGTCTGGAACGGGCCAGGCGAAGGATTAAACTCATTCAGAAAGAGATCCGACAATACTACTGGAATTTTATTATTACCAGCGATTTAGTGGAACTGCGCAATATCGCTCTGGTAGCGGGACTCATCATCGATGCTGCCCTCCGCCGCCGGGAAAGTCGGGGTCTGCATTATAACCTTGACTATCTTTCATCCGGCATCATCCAGCGCCAGTCACCGACCGTAAAAAAATTTTAATTTTCTTCTTGACAAGCCCTAAATAGTGTGCTAATGTTAAAATCAATGACTTAAGTAAGTCAGTATATATTTTTTCCCCGACTTTGTGAAAAATTTCACAAATTCTTCTTTTTTCTAAGTTTGTGAAAAAATTCACAAACTATAGGAAAGAATACCGGTGAAAAAAGATGGTAAAGAAGACTAAGATACCAGAGATAACCATTACTCGATTATCTAACTATTTTCGGGTTTTGGACGAGTTTAAAAGGAGGGAGTTTTATAATATCGCTTCTTATCAGTTAGCAGAGGAGATGGATATAAACGATAGTCAGGTGAGAAAAGACCTGGCCTACTTTGGCCAGTTCGGCAAACCGGGGATGGGATATGAAATGACGAGGCTTAAAGAAGAAATCCAGAAGATCCTGGGTCTGACCAGGAAGTGGAGGGTAGCCCTGGTAGGGGTAGGCAATTTAGGAAGCGCCCTTCTGGCCTATAAGGGTTTTCAAGGGCAGGGATTTCATATTATCGCTGCTTTTGATAGCGATCCTAAAAAGATGGGCAAGAAGTGGGCAGGAACAGTGGTCTACGATATCACCGAGTTAAAGTCCATCATCCGAAAGGAAAGGATCGAGATAGGAATCATTACCATACCTGCCCCTGCAGCCCAAGAGGTGGCTAATCTATTAACCAAGGCAGGAATAAAGGCCATTTTAAACTTTGCTCCCGTAAGAATTGCGGTGCCCAAGAATGTCAGACTGAGTAATGTCGATCTTTCCTTGAGGCTGGAGAACCTCTCCTTCTTCCTCTCAAGATAGGAAGGGATTCAGACGGATTACAGCAGATCGGGCGAAGCCAGAAAGGTTTGATTATTGGAATTTTAATATTGGAATTTGTTTGGTTATTGTCTCTTGTATCTTAGTTATTTTTCAGCATTAGAATTTAGGATTTTGCCGAACCCCGCACCCGCCCGCCCCGCTTCGCGGTGCGAGGCCGGGGAACAAGTTCGGTGCGGGACAGACTCCGTGAGGCTTATTTTGAAGTATCGAAATTTCAATAAACAAAACAAGGTTCTGACGAAGTCAGGTTCTTATCTTATGGATGTCCATTATTTTTCTGAAGTAAATTTTAAGCGCTGGATGGAAAGACTATCCCAGGAAGCCCCCCTCTACCATCCAAAAGAGATTACTGGCAACCTCTTTTATCAAAGGTTTATACCTGAGGAGGAAGTGGTCCTTGGAGAGGCGAGGACAATGGAGCCCCTGAAGGCCTTCTTTTTTTCCCTCAATCAGAGGGTGGCTACTTACCCTTCTCCTTCCAGAATAAAAAAAGATGAAGGCCTAAGAATTTTCCTGGGGGTGAAGGCCTGCGATTTACAATCCCTGGAAATCCTGGATGAGGTATTTATAGATGGCGAATATAAGGAGCCTTTCTATCTAAAAGAGAGGAGGAACACCATCCTAATAAGTAGTGACTGCACTAAGCCCCGGGATGCCTGTTTCTGCAATCTAGTAGATCTGGAGCCCTATCCGAGAAAGGGCTTCGATCTCAACCTCTCTTCTTTGAAAGAAGGCTTTTTAGTTGAGGTGGGAAGTGAAAAAGGCAATGAACTTCTCCTCCGATATAAGGAGTTCTTTGATCGACCATCAGGAGAGCAAATAGAGGAACAAAAAAAGAATAGAAACAAAAGTTTGAATTTACTTAAGGTCACCAACACTTCCTTTAAGACTAAAAAGTCCTATCAAAAGATAGTTAAGAAGAATTATGATTCTCCCCTCTGGGAAGAGGAGACCGAGGATTGTGTGGAGTGCGGACTCTGTACCAATATCTGCCCCACCTGTCACTGCTATTTATTATACGATGAGAAAGAGAAGAGAGTTTTCAATCGTATGAGGATGTGGGACTCCTGCCAATATAGGGGGTTTGCCCGGGTAGCCGGAGGAGCCAATCCCAGACCAAGATTAGCTGAAAGGCTACGCCATCGCTATTTACATAAACTTGACTACTTCAAGGAAACTACAGGTCTATATATGTGTACTGGATGCGGAAGGTGCGTTGAGGGCTGTTTGGGCAAGATAGACATGAGAGAAGTGCTCAAAAAATTAGATGACTATGTCATCACTTCGTGAGGAAAGCAAGTGAGAAATCTTCACCCCGTTAGAAGTAACCCCGCCCTTTCTGAGAAAGAGTGGGATGCCTCGTCCGGCAGAAACGAATACTTCATCCGACAAAGACGGACGAGGACTTCTAATGGGGTTTACCTCCCCATGGAAGCAAGGATTGAAAGGATTGTTAGTGAGACCCCGGAGATAAAGACCTTTCTCCTATCCCCCAGAGAACCTCTAACGTTTGAAACCGGCCAGTTTGTCCAGCTAACTGTTCCTGGTGTCGGGGAAGCCCCCTTTACTCCTTCCTCCTCTCCCCATGAGAAAGAGATCCTGGAAGTAACGGTTATGAATGTTGGCCGGGTTACCGAAGCATTACATAAGTTGAAGAAGGGTCAGAAGGTTGGCCTGAGGGGTCCCTATGGTATCGGTTATTCCTTAGATGAGTTTAAAGGGAGG
>DRGV01000042.1 GCA_011049955.1 bacterium | reverse complement strand
CTCTTAAAGAAGCCTCCCGGGATTTTGCCCGCAGCATAAGTCTTCTCCCGATAATCAACGGTCAGAGGAAAGAAATCCATATCCTCTTTCACATCTTTAGAGGCCACTACCGCCACTAAGACTACGGTATCTCCATAACTTATGACGGCCGCACCATCCGCCTGCTTGGCCATCTTTCCTGTTTCGATAGTTAGTTTCCTTCTGGCGATCTCTAATTCTTCTCTCTTTATCATTTCTTCTCCTTTTGTAACGCCAAAGCGCAGAATCCAATATAGAAACGCGAAAATTGTTTTTCTTCTGCGTCTCTGTTCTTTTTCTGCGTGTCTGCGTTAATTATTTTCTCAAGCCTAATTCCTGGATAATCCTTTCGTATCTTGCTCTTTCTCTGCCCACCAAATAATCCAGCAGTCTTCTCCTCCGGCCAACCATCTTCAAAAGTCCTCTCCGTGAGTGATGATCCTTCTTGTGGGTTTTAAGATGCTCGGTCAAGGAATTAATCCTTTCTGTGAGAAGGGCGATCTGAACCTCTGGTGAGCCGGTATCCTTCTCATTCAACCGATACTTAGCGACAATCTCCTTCTTCTCCTCCTTCTCCAAAACCATTTTTATTTCCCCCTTCCTTGCAACCGCAAAAACACTAAATAAGTTAGAATAGTTAGATTTGTTGGACTAGTTGGATTTTAAATCCGACTAATTTACTATTTCACTAATCCAACTAAACTTTTTGTGCTTTTGTGGTACGCTCATTGCCGAGAGAATCGACGGGGAGACGATTTTCCCAGCAACGGCATTGTATTTAAGTTATTTTCGAGTATTGCGAGAAAACAAGGTTCTGTCTGAAGGGCAGGTTCTTATTATGACGACGCGCTTCGCTTGCCTCGTCTACTAAGGAAGTCCGAATAACAAGGTTCTTGATCCCGACCAAAGGTCGGGAGAAAGGCTTTCTTATTATAACAGCGCGTTCTACTTGCCCTGTTTAATAAAGACGCGCTGGAATAACAAAGTTCTTCGCGAAGCGAAGGCGTCTTTATTATAACACATATTAGATAAGAGACAAAATTTTTCTTGCCTTAACAATATCCTTCTTTATCTGGGCCTTTAGAGATTCTGGGTTTTTAAAAGCGATCTCGTTCCGAATCTTTTTTAAGAAACTGACCTTTATTTCCCGGCCATAAATCTTTCCGTTGAAATCAAAGATATAGGCTTCAATAACCCTCTTCTGTTCCCCTCCTGACCCCTGCTCACCCTTCCTCACCCTTGCTAACCCTTTATGAAAAGTGGGCTGGGCTCCAATATTTAGAAGCCCATCCCAATCCTTACCTTGTGCCCTTATTTTTCCTAAATAGACCCCATCGGAGGGAATCACTTCATAGTGAGGTCTTATATTGGCTGTGGGATAGCCCAATTCTCTTCCCCGGGACTCTCCATGAACCACTCGACCATAGAGGGTATAGGGACGGCCCAGAAGAAGGGCCGCCTTCTTAACCTTTCCCTCCTTAATAAGTTCTCTTATCTTTGTGCTACTTATTGTAATTTTACCTGCCTTTTCTGGGGGAATAATCTTAACTCCAAAACCATATTCTCTACTTTTATTCTTCAGGAATGTTATATTGCCCGTCCCTCCCTTTCCAAAGATGAAGTCCTTCCCCACAAATACTTCCTCTATACCCAGTCTATCGACCAGAATATCCTTGACGAATTTCTCTGGAGAGAAGGAAGAAAATCTCTTGTTAAAATTGGCCAGAATGAGGAGATCTATTCCTAGGTCCTGGATGAGATTTATCTTTTCCTCTTTCGGAGTGAGAAGAGGGGGACACTTGGCAGGGTCGACCGTCTTTAAGGGATGGATATCAAAGGTTAAGACAATCGATTTCTTCTTTAGTCTCTTTGCTCGTCTCTTCAGAGATTTAATCACCTTCTGATGACCGAGATGGACGCCATCAAAGGTGCCCAGGGCCAGGATTCCACCCCTATGTCTCTTCTTTACCTTATCAATTCCCAGAACGAGTTCCATTTCCAGATAAGCCTCACTTCATTCGGCAATCTTCACAGATTAGCACGGATTGACTAAACTGATTAGCACGGATTTAGTGATAAGAATCAGTGCTAATCCGTATCTTTTAATCTGTGCCCATCCGTGCAATTATTCAAAATCCGATACTTTTAGCCAAGCACCCTCACTGGTTTGAAAATCACAGCCTCTTCTTCTATTCTCTTTAAATCTTTAATATCAAATAGCGCCTGAGCAATTGCTAAGAGTAATCCTTTAGAATTATGGACTCTGACCAATTCTCCTCCTTTAATAGGCAGAGAAAGTTCCCGTATCCCAGAGACCTCTATGGGCATTCCATTGAGAACAGATTCTCTTATCCTTTCTTTAATCTTTACTATCGCTAAATGGGCTAAGGCACTATCCAGACTCAAGAAAATATCTTCCAAGTGGGGCATTCTTTCTAATTCTTCCAGGGGATGGCTTTCTTTTAGGGTAAAGATGCCCGATTTGGTGCGTACTAAATCTTTCAGACAGGCCCCACAACCCAGGGCTTTTCCCATATCATGACAGAGGGTTCTAATATATGTTCCCCTGGAACAACTTACTTCAAAGGTAATATCTGGTGGTTCATAATCCAGAAGATCGAGTCTATAGATTTCAACAGTCCTCTTGGGCCTTTCAACCTCCTTTCCTTCACGTGCTAACTTATAGAGCCTCTCCCCCTTTACTTTCACTGCCGAGACCATAGGTGGCATCTGCTCTATTTTTCCTGAAAAATTATTAAAGACCTCTCTTATTCTCTCATTTGAAACATTAATCTCATCACTTTTAGCAATTACCTTGCCCGTTATATCCTGGGTATTGGTAGTAATTCCCAATCTCATAGTTGCCCGATAACCTTTTCCCCCTTCCAAAAACTGGATTATCTTGGTCGCCTTACCGATGGCGAGGGGAAGAACACCAATGGCCTCGGGATCCAGGGTTCCCGTATGACCCACCTTCTCCCTTCCCACCAATCTTCTTATCTCATCCACCACATCGTGGGAAGTCATACCCTTCGGCTTATTAACATTCAAAAATCCATCCATGCTAATCTCGTTATCCAAAGTAATAAGTAAATAAGTTAATAAGCAAATAAGTTGATAAGTTGATAAGTAAATACGTTTATGCGTTGATAAGTTAAGAGTTAAGAGTTAAGCGTTTTTTGGCTTTTTGGCAGATAAGTTTCCAGACTTCAAGATTCTCAAAACTTTCAATCTTATCACTCAAATTCTTCACCGCTTAACACTTTTCCGCTTTTTGTTTTTATTTAACACTTAATACTTTTCACTTAACGCTTAACCTTTTTTGTATTAACTTATTCTCTTATTCTCTTATTTTCTTATTCTCTTATTTTCTTTCTTCGCCCCACTTTCCCACTTTCCCACCTGCTCTCTTTCTCCGGGGTTTAGTCTTCCAGTTGTTTCTCTACTTCAGCCAGCACCTTCTTTTTTGCCTCATCCAAATCTCCCTTTATGGTGCAGGCAGAAGCGCGAAGATGTCCTCCACCTCCAAATGTTTTGGCTATCCTATTGACATTGACACTCGACTTGGATCGAAAACTGACCTTTACCTCATCCTTAGTAAGCTCAGTGAATAGAATGGCCACCTCACTTCCCTTAACGGAACGAACGTAGTTGATAAAGTTCTCGGTCTCCGTATTAGTAGTTCCTGTCTCTTTGAACATTCTATCCGTAATGGTCATCCAGGCTATCCTGCCATCCTCGCTCCTCTCCAAGGTATCTAAAGTCATGCTCAATAGTTTTATGGCCGAGGGAAGTTGGGTCTCGTATACCTGATGGGTGATCTGGGCGGGTTTTAAATCCCCGATCTTCATAAGGTCCGCCACAATCTCATGGGTACGGGGGGTAGTATTTGATTGCCGGAAGGAACCGGTATCGGTCAGGATGCCCACATAGAGGCATAAGGCAATCTCTCTATCTATTTTAAATCCCATCACCTTTGTCAGTTCATATATCTCTTCACCCACAGCAGAGGCCTCAGTATCAACATAGTTATACTTTCCAAATTCCTCATTTCCCAGATGGTGATCGATATTTATAATAACCTTTGCTTTCTTAACTATCTCTGCGGTGCTTTCCAGACGAGAAAACTCTGGACTATCCAGAACAAGGGCTACATCGAACTCTCTATCCTTAAGTAGTTCTTGCTTGATGCTCTCAATCCCGGGAAGAAAATCATAGATTTCAGGGACGGAATCGTGGTTGGCGATGGTTACTTCCTTCCCTAATCTTTCCAGTATGCGTTTTAGGGCAAGTTGAGAGCCGATGGAGTCCCCATCCGGCCTAATATGAGAAGTAATAAAGAAATTTTTATTCTTTTTTATAACCTTGGCAATCTCTCTTAGTTCATCCATCCTTCTTCCACCTCATTTACTATGTTATGCGTTTATGCGGAATGCGTTAATGCGTCGATTTCTCTTTTATTTACGCCCCTCATCATCTTTTTTAATCTCTGCGTTCTCTGCGGGTTTCTCTGCGTCCTCTGCGGTTGCAGGTTTCTCGCCTTCTTTCTTCTTTTTCTCTGCGGGCTTTGCAGTCTCTTTTGCGACCTTTGCGGTTGCAATATTTCTTAATACATCCTCTATGTGCGCCCCTTGCTCTATAGCTTCATCGAATCTAAACTCAATCTCCGGAGTGAACCTCATTTTTATTCTCTGGCCGATCTCTCTACGAATAAATCCCTTGGCACGTTCCAGACCTTTCAATGTCTTTTTTTTATTTTCTCTCTTTAAAACAGTGATGAAGACTTTCGCATAGCGCAGGTCATCAGTAATATCCACCCCAGTGACGGTAACAAATCCAATCCGAGGATCCTTTAATTCTCTCTGAATAATCTTAGAGATCTCTTCCTGAATAAGTCTGCCTGCCCGCTTAGCTCTCCTTCGCACCATAGCTTACCCCATCCTATCAGTTTGACAGTTTGACTGTTTGACAGGTTGACAAGTTAATAAGTTGATAAGTTGATAAGTTAATAAGAGCCTGCGCTACACGCAAAACCTTGTTTCTTCGTTAACACTCAGAAATAAGTTGATAAGTTAACCATCCAACTAACAAACCAGCCAACTGGCTTACCGGCTAACCGGCCAACTGGCTAACTGTAAACTATCCAACCATCCAACTATCCAACTAACCGCCTCGCTGTTTAACGCATAAACGCATCTACGCATAACGCATTAAAGAATTTCTATCTCGTAATCTATAAGGGAGATATTTCTATTCTGTTCTATAAAATTAATTACTTTGGAGAGAACGCGATTCACCTGGGCCTTATTATTCGCCACACAGGCTAAACCTAAAGTAGCCCTCTGCCAGAGATCCTGTTTTTCCACCTCCGCAATGGAGACATTGAATCTATTCTTTACTCTCTCCTTTATACTTTTGATGATCTGCCTCTTCCCTTTCAGGGAATTTACTCCCGGGATATGCAACTCAATCCATGCTGTCCCAATTATCATTAATATTCCCTTTCTTTCATTCTCCCCTTCTCCCTATCTCCGTTTCCCCGTTTCCCTATTCACTGCGGGATATCTCTTCCACCTTATAGGCCTCTATGATGTCTCCTTCCTTTATATCAGTGAAATCTCCCAGGCCGATGCCGCACTCAAATCCTTCCTTTGCCTCCTTGACGTCCTCCTTAAAACGCTTGAGGGAATTAATACTTCCCTCATAGATTATTTTCCCTTCCCTTAATAGTCTCACCTTGGCATTTCTTATCATATTCCCTTCTTTTACATGAGAGCCGGCAATCATTCCTTTAGGGATCTTGAATATCTGGCGTACCTCTGCCCTTCCCAAGATTACCTCTTTTAGCTTGGGGGCGAGCATTCCCTTCGTGGCCTTCTTAACATCCTCTATTGCTTCATAGATGACATCATAGGTTCGAATGTCAACATTCTCCCCGGAAGCAAGGCTTTGGGTACCAGGCGAACTTTCGACATGAAAACCGATAATCACGGCATCTGAGGCCGAGGCTAAGATAACGTCCGACTCATTTATTGCCCCCACCCCCTTATGAATGACATTCACCCTCACCTCTTCATTAGATAGAGATTCCAGAGAACCACTCAGGGCCTCAATGGAACCCTGGACATCCCCTTTAATAACGAGAGAGAGTTCCCTTAATCTTCCTTCCCCTATCTGTCTATAGAGACCCTCCAGGCTGATATGGGCTGGTTTGGCTAATTCAAGGGCCTTCGTTTTCTCTTGCCTCTTCCTTGCTATCTCATGCGCTTTAGTCTCGTCTTCCACCGCCTCAAAGGTATCCCCTGCCTGAGGAACACCAGAGAGACCAGAGACCTCAACTGGTGTGGAGGGTCCAGCCTCTTTCACTTCCTTCCTCAGATCATCGACCAATGTTCTTACCTTCCCAGAATAGTCTCCAGCCACCAGGATATCTCCTGCTCTCAGGGTTCCGCTCTGGACCAAGACCGTGGCTACCGGCCCCTTTCCTTTATCCAGTCGGGCTTCGATGACCGTCCCTTTTGCCGGAAGGGTGGGATCGGCCTTCAATTCCAGCATCTCCGCCTCCAATGAGAGCATCTCCAATAATTCATCGATACCCTTCTTCTCCTTAGCAGAGACCTTGGCCACAATAGTCTTCCCTCCCCACTCCTCAGGCGTCAGATTATAATCCCTCAGCTGCCTCTTCACCCTTTCCGGATCAACATTGGGCAGGTCACATTTATTTACAGCAACTATAATGGGT
>DRGV01000041.1 GCA_011049955.1 bacterium | reverse complement strand
ATTTCGGGCATCTCAGATGGCCTCTCGGCAGTTATTACTGGAATATTCTTTTTCACTCCGTTTCTTATAAGAGTAATCATGATCTTCTGGCCAACCTTTTTATTCAGGATTTGACGACGAAGTTCAGAGGGAGTTTTGACCTTTTCACCATCGACAGCAATTACCACATCTCCTCTCTTTATTCCTGCTTTCTCAGCCGGGGTATCAGAGATCACATCACCAATCAATACCCCCTCCTTTACCTTGAACTCCTCTGTTAATTCCGGGGTAAGTTCCTGAATAAAAAGGTTGGCCAGAAGATCATGATTACTCTTATAAGAAACGGAGTGAAAAAGAATATTCCAGTAATAACTGCCGAGAGGCCATCTGAGATGCCCGAAATAGAAGCAAAAGCGCCAGAAGAGATGGAGAAAGAGGGAAGATGGTTAGGGCTGGATGTCTCCTCTATTACTCCCCGATTACAACACCGTTATAATCTCACTGAAACTCGAGGAGTAGTGGTCACAGATGTAGAAATAGGCTCCAAGGCCTATCGTATGGGAGTGAGAGAAGGAGACATTATTAAGGAAGTAAATAGGAGAAAGGTTCAGTCCTTGGCAGACTTTACCCGGATAACAAGGAAAATAAAAAAGGATGCCAGAGTAACCCTATTGATAAAGAGGAGGAGATATACTATGTTCCTCTCGCTTTACGAGAAAAGATTTCGCTAATTACTAAGAGACCCTTACCTTCTTTTAATCCCTCCCGTAACGGGGGGGATTTTTTTATTGATTTTAGCCTTAGCCTGTGATAAGATAGGCTTGCAGCTTCGAAATTTGAGTAGTTACACGGATGGGCACAAATAATTAAATGCAAAATGCAAAAATTAAAATGCAAAATGACAAATTAAAAATCAAAAAGAAGTATTCTATAGAAGAAACTTTCCTGCCCCGATACTATTTTACAATGAGAATAATTTTACATTTCGATATGTAATTTTAACTCTTGATATTTAATCTTTGATTTTTATCTGCTAATCTGTTTGCCCCGCACCTTTTTAGCATTCATAAAGGCATTATTTAAGTATTCAAGAAATTCTGAATATTTAAAAGGTGCGGGGTAAAATTGCCGAACGAAGTGAGGTCTATCTTGAAAGGAGGGGGAAGTTGTTAAAGAGATATACGCTACCAGAGATGGGAAAAGTTTGGCGGGAAGAGAATAGGTTTAAAAAGTATGTAGAAATTGAGGTCTTGGTCTGCGAGGCCTTAGCCCAGATGGGTCAGATTCCAAAGGAGGCCGCAAGGAAGATTCGCAAGAAAGTAGAAGTAGATATTAAAAGGATAAAAGAGATTGAGAAGGTAACCCGCCACGAAACCATCGCTTTTATTGAAGCAATAAGTGAAAAGTTAGGCAAAGAGGCAAGATTCCTTCATCTTGGCCTCACTTCATCCGATGTTTTGGATACCGCTTTAGCTCTACAATTGAAAGAGTCTGCCAGTTTAATTATTAAGGACTTAGAGGATTTAATAAAAACCTTGCTCAAGAAGGCAAGAAAATATAAAGATACAGTTATGGTGGGTAGAACCCATGGCATTCATGCCGAACCGACCACCTTCGGCTTAAAACTCCTTCTTTGGGCCGAGGAGTGCCGAAGAAACTTAGAGAGGATGCGGGAGACAAAAGAGATGGTCTCCTATGGCAAGATCTCCGGGCCAGTGGGGACCTATTCCAATATCGATCCTATGGTAGAGAAGATAGTCTTGAAAAGATTAAATTTAAAACCCGCTTCTGTTTCTACTCAGATCATTCAGAGGGATAGGCAGGCTTACTACCTTTCTACTTTAGCCCTAGTCGCTACCTCTTTAGAGAAGTTTGCCCTCCTCTTGAGGAACTTGCAGAGGACAGAGATCGGGGAAGTGGAGGAGCCCTTTGCTCCCAGACAGAAGGGCTCATCTGCCATGCCCCATAAGAGGAATCCCATAATCGGGGAGAGGATCTGTGGCTTAGCACGGGTAGTGAGGGGAAATCTCTTAGCCGGTCTGGAGAATATCCCTCTTTGGGAGGAGAGGGATATTAGTCATTCCTCCGTGGAGAGAATCATTATCCCCGATTCAAGCATCTTAGTTGATTATATGCTCCATAAGTTTAGGGAAGTAATGGAAGGTTTAAAGGTCTATTCCGGAAAGATGAGAGAGAATCTAGGGAAGACAAAGGGTCTCATCTTCTCTGAAAAGGTATTGCTGGAACTAATGAAGAAGGGGCTTTCGCGAAAGAAGGCCTATTTTTTTGTCCAGAGGAATGCCTTCCGGGCAAAAGAAAAGGGTTTGGAGTTCAAAGACTGTCTACTAAATGATAAAGAAGTCACCAGACACCTCAAACCCCGAGAGATAGAAGGCTGTTTTGATCTAAGGCGTTATCTTCGTAATGTGAACAAGATTTACAAGAGGTTAAATATATGAGCCCCGCACCTTTAAGAAAGAAGAAGGAATTAAATCCCATACCTTTGACAGGAACACGGAAAAAGAGGAATATAAAAAGGTGCGGGATGAAGACTGCGCTCTTAATCGTTGATATGCAGAACGACTTTATCCATTTCAAGAATTCTCCTGTCTATGTTCTGCCTGCCAAAAAGGTCATTCCCAAGATAGTCAAACTTTTAACTGCCTGTCGCAGGAAAAAAATTCCTAT
>DRGV01000040.1 GCA_011049955.1 bacterium | reverse complement strand
TGGTGGGCCTACCAGGTCTCGTATCCCGGAGTAGTGGGATGGACCATTCCGGTCTTTGGATTATAATCATATCTATTACCAAAGGGATCCAGGGGATAGCCTTCTTCATCCTTAGTGATGAGTTTCACATATTCCCGCTTGATCAGTTCTCCTCCTGCGGTATACTCAACGACCCCCCTCTTCTCCAGGTCCCGGATATCCTCTGGAACGGTTCCATTCATATAGAGATATAGACTGATTCCCAGGCGCATGTTCCTCATATCCGACGCCAAAACATTCATCCTTGCCTGGTCTGCTATCCTTCCATAATATAAAACTGCTACATAGATCATACCTACTATCAGGGCCCCAAGGACCAGGTTCTCCCAGAGGCTGCGACCTTTCTCATTTCTTACAAGGTGCATAGTAATAGATTCCTTGTTATTCGGTTACGGTTACCCGCTATGGCGTAAATTACAAATTACAAGCAACAAATTACAAACAATATACAATGACCAAAATCACAATGACCAAAATTTTGACTACTTCGTTTTGTCAATTATCGAAGTAAATATGTTCCTTAATTCTTGCGATTCCTTTATGAGAGTGTCTATTGCCGCCCCTTCTTCAGGATTTGCTGCCTTTAAAAGTTCTAACTAATAACTGCTCTCTTTGCATTCCTTTCTGGTAATCCTCATCCTATATACGAAGTCTTTCTTGCTTAAAGCCTCATTCGCCTCTCTATAATTTGCTCCTACGGAACCAGAGGCATTTATTAGTTGGCTGATTAATTTTATGTTTATTGTATTCTTGGACAATCTTTTGCATAATCTAATAATATTCTTAGCAAATTCTAAAGTCCTTTTCTCTAAGTCGTATCGTTTCTTGTTTGGGATTTCGGTCATTTAAATTTGTAATTTGTTTGTGATTTGTAATTTGGGATTTTGGGATTTAATCATTACCTAACTCCTCACCGTTACCGATACGGGCTTTCTAACCATGACCTTTAGACCTAATCCTGAATTTACTACTTTAGCGGGTGAGTTTTATCATATCGAAGTAGGGCAGGAATAGAGATAGAGCAATGAAGGCTACGATGATTCCCATAACAACGATTAAAATGGGTTCCAGGGCAGCGGTAACATTCTTCAAGGCATAGTCCACTTCTCTATCATAGGTATCGGCTACCTCAGTGAGCATCTTATCCAGGGCTCCTGACTCCTCCCCAATGGTAATCATATGCACCACCATAGGCGGAAAGACCTTTGATATTCTCAGGGGCTCGGCAATCGACTCCCCTTCCCTCACGCTGGTGCGCACATTCTCTATTACCCGAGAGATAACGACATTTCCAATGGTTCTCTCCACAATCTCCAAAGCACTCAGAATGGGAACTCCGCTACTATGAAGTGTGGAGAGAATGCGAGCAAAGCGAGCAACGACGAGTTTTTTAATCAGTAGACCGAAGATGGGGATTTTGAGCTTTATCCTGTCGATGATAAACCCTCCCCCCTCTGTTCTATAATATCCCCGAAAAGAGAAGATTATTATCAAGGCTCCACCCAGTATGACCCACCAGTAGGACTGAACAAAATTACTCACTGCCAAGAGGATCCTGGTGGGCAGGGGGAGGATGACCTCTCTGGCAGCAAAGACGGTCATGAACCTGGGGAAGACAAATACTGCCAAGAAACCGATGACCAGGACAGCAACCGAGACCACTATTGTAGGATAGGTTAAGGCGGCCCGGAGTCGGGCCCTGGTCTCCCCTTCCCTCTCTGCGATGAAGATTAATCTTTCCAGTATTTCTTCTAATACTCCTCCCGCTTCACCCGCCCTAATCATATTGACATAGAGTTCTGAGAATGCTTTAGGATGCTTGGCCAGGGCATCGGAGAAAGATAAGCCTCCTTCAACATCTTTCTTTAGCTGGACTATTATCTCTTTTAAGGTGGGGTTCTCTGTCTGCTGGGAGAGAGTATCCAGGCTAACGGTAAAGGTCATCCCGGCTCTGATCATGGTGGCCAGCTGCCTGGTAAAGGTAACGATATCCTGAGTCCCCACCTTTTTGCGCCGGGTGAATAGTCTGGTCTCTGACGCTTCTTTCTCTAAAGAGATGGAGATAACATAGTAGCCCAGATCACTCAAACGATCGGCAACGACGCTTTCGTTCGGCGCCTCTCTCGTTCCAGTAACTACCAGGCCGGATTTATCCCGCACTTTATAAGTATAGGTAGGCATCTTTCATCTCCAAAATAACCAGTAACCAGTTTACAGTAAAAAATTAAGATACAATAACCAAGAAACAAGCATATCGAATTTCTAATTACTAATTTCCAATTTCTAACAAAATGTCCAATTCTCAAATGTCAAATGTTTAGTCTAAATTATTGGAAATTGGGTATTGGATATTGGAAATTCTCTGTTTGGTCATTCTGTTTTTAAGCGGTGATCTTGAACTCCTCTTCCTGAGTAACTCTTAACACCTCTCCTACTGAAGTAATTCCCTTCTTTATCTTAAAGACCCCATCTTCTCTAAGAGACATCATCCCGGCTCTCATGGCCTCTTTCCTCAGCTCTGTTGACGGGGTCTTTTTCACCACCATATCCTTTATTTTTTCATTGGGGATGAGGAGCTCGAAGATTCCTGTTCTACCGAAATACCCGGTATTTTTGCAGTTCCCGCACCCCTTCCCTCTATAGAACTTGAGGCCCTTCTCCTTGGAAAGGCCCAGCTCCTCCAGAACCTCTTTGGGTGGCTGATACTCCTCCTTACACTTGGGACAGATGGTCCTCACCAGCCTCTGGGCCATGACTGCAGCAACAGCGGAAGAGGCCAAAAAGGGTTCCACCCCCATATCTATCAATCTGGTGAAGGCCGTAGGGGCATCGTTGGTATGCAGGGTGGAGAGGACCAGGTGGCCGGTTAGAGAGGCATGGACTGCGATCTCTGCTGTCTCCAGGTCCCTTATCTCACCCACCATGATGATGTCCGGGTCCTGCCTCAGGAAAGAACGCAGGCCAGAGGCGAAGGTGAGTCCTGCCTTGGGATTGATCTGGACCTGATTGACCAAGCTTATCTGATACTCTATGGGGTCCTCAATGGTGATGATGTTCGTCTTGGTAGACTTAATCTTATTCAAAGAAGCATAAAGAGTAGAGGATTTACCACAGCCTGTAGGTCCTGTGGAGAGAACGATACCATAGGGTCGGGAAATGATCTCTTCATATCTCTTTCTGGTATCGGGAAGAAGTCCCAGCTTATCCAGAGCAACGATCATGGCCCCTCTCTCTAAAATTCTCAAGACCACCTTTTCTCCAAACAAGGTGGGTAATGTGGCTACCCTGAGATCGATATCCTTATTCCTCATCCTCAGCCTTATTCTGCCATCCTGGGGGAGCCTCTTCTCTGCGATGTCCATTCCCGCCATAATTTTAATTCGAGAGACGATGGCCGGCTGCAGCCTCTTAGGAGGAGAAGGAACCTCATATAGTATGCCATCTATTCGATATCTTGTCCTCAGCTTATCCCTCTCCGGCTCGATGTGGATGTCACTTGCCCGGTCCTTGATGGCCTGCATGATGATGAGGTTGACCAGCTTTATGATGGGCATCTCCTCTGCCAGGGCCTCGATCTTATCCAGATCGACTTCTTCCACCTCTTCCATCTTAAACTTCTCCTCACTGACCTCCTTTATTACCTCCTCCATACTTTCACTAATTCCATAGTACTGATCGATGGCCTTCAGGATGTCGGCTTCTGAGGCCACAGCCGGGACAATCTTGCATTTTGCCCGGGCTTGAAGGTCATCAATGGCAAAGACGTTCAGAGGATCGGCCATGGCTACTGTCAAGGTATCCTCACTCTTGAAGACCGGGATGAGGACATAACGTTTGGCCAGGCTCTGGGGAACGAGATCTATGGTCTGAGGATCAATGAGGTAATTGTCGAGGTTAACGGGAGGAATATCCATCTGCGCCCCTAAGAACTTAATCAGTTCTCGCTCTGTGATGAAGCCCAGGTTTACCAGAACCCTTCCCAGCCTCTCCCCGGTCCTCCTCTGTTCTGCCAGGGCTTGAGTGAGCTGGTCAGAGGTGATTACCTCTTTCTCCACCAGGATTTCTCCCAACTTTTTCTTCTGCATCTTATCCATTTTAGTTCTTTCCTTTTATAAGATTATTTTAACGCATTAAAAAGATAAATAGATTCAAACGGATGGATGCGCCCGCCTGCCCGCTTCGCCCGCTCAGCGAGGCGAGCGAGGCTCGCCAAGGGCGGCAATTCCTAATGCCCAATAAAATTCTCAATGTCCAATACTAGAATGTCAAAATATTCTTGGAAATTAGACATTCAAGAATTAGACATTTTATTGGAAATTGGATATTAGACATTAGAAATTTAACAATGTAGTCTTGTTATCCGCATAGTCAGGAGCAAGTCTGTATGAATCCGCTCTAATCCGTCTGCATCTGCGTTGTGCTGAACGATAGTGAAGCCTATTTTGAGCGAAGCGAAAAACAAGGTTCTCCGATAAATCGGGGGTTCTTATCTTGCCCGTCTGCTATCATAGAGCCGGTGTCTATAGATATACTTCTCCACCTTCTCCGGGAGAAGATACTTTATGGTCTTGCCCCCTTTTAGACGTTTCCTGATATCTGTGGATGAGATGGCTAAGGCAGAAATCTCAATCAGATGAGTATACTTTTGATACTTCGGAGAAAGTTTTTTTAATTTAAAGCCAGGGCGGGAGACAGCAATGAACTCACATAGTTGGGGTAATTCCTTGGCTCTCTTCCACTTGGGCATCTGGGCGATGGCATCCGCTCCCGTGATAAAGAAAAGTTTTGTCCTTTTCCCAAACCTTTTTTTAAACTCTTTTATGGTATCCCGAGTATATGACCTTCCACCCCTTTCGATCTCAATATCAGATACTAAGAAATAACCATTATTTTCTATGGCTAATTTTGCCATCTTATAGCGATGAGAAGAAGAGGCCAAGTCTCTTTTCCCTTTGTAGGGCGTATGATAGGAAGGAACGAAGATTACCTTATCTAACTTGAACCTATCCCTCATCACCTCGGCCGCCACCAGATGACCATAGTGAATGGGGTTGAAGGTCCCGCCCATAATTCCAATTCTCACAGAGCACCTCCAGTGCTCCAGTTCGGAGTACGCCCTTCGGGCTTGAGTTCGGTGAACAGCTTCGTTGTAGTTCGGTGTAACGGCCACCTCTGGTGGCCTTGAGTTCGGAGTTTGGTGTATTCTTTCTCCTAACTCCGAACTATCATCCTTTTAATCATCTATTCTCTGACCTGCCCATCTCCGTAGACTAAGTACTTATAAGTGGTGAGTTCTTCTAAACCCATGGGACCCCGGGCATGGAGCTTTTGGGTAGAGATCCCGATCTCTGCCCCCAGACCAAACTCCCCACCATCATGGAGCCGGGTTGAGGCATTGACAAAGACCGCACTGGCATCGACCTCCTTCAAGAATCTCTCCGCCGCCTTCTTATTCTCGGTAATTATGGCCTCTGAATGATTTGAACCATACTTCGAGATATGGTCTAAGGTCTCTTCCAGACTATTAACTATTCTGATAGAGAGGATGAGATCCAGGTACTCTGTCTGCCAATCGATCTCTCTTGCTTTATTAATACCGGGAACAATCCTTTTAGCCTTTGGACAACCCCTCACCTCTACACCGGCCCCTTCCAGCCTTTCAATCATCCGGGGCAGAAACCTCCTAGCAATACTCTTATGTACTAAAAGGGTCTCAAGGGCATTACAGACCCCTGGTCTCTGAACTTTGGCATTATAAACTATCTCTTCCGCCATACCCAGATCAGCATCCCGGTCCACATAAATGTGGCATAACCCCTTGGAATGGGCAATAACCGGGATAGTAGATTCTCTTCTCACCATCCGGATGAGACCTTCCCCTCCCCGGGGGATGACGAGATCAATGTAGTCATTTAGTCTCAGTAATTCTTTTACTGCTTGATGAGAGGTAGTTTTAATTAGTTGAATAGCATCTTCAGGAAGGCCTTTAATTTCTTTTAAAATCTTGGTGATGGCAAGATTGGAGTTCCGGGCCTCGCTCCCCCCCTTCAGGATGACGGCATTCCCGCTCTTTAAGGCTAAAGCACTGGCCTCTACCGTGACATTCGGCCGGGCCTCATAGATCATGGCAATTACCCCAATGGGGACCCTCACCTTCTTTATTACTAAGCCATTGGGTCTTCTGGTGGTCTTCATTATCCTTCCCACAGGATCGGGAAGGGAAACAATCTCCCTTAAGGATTTTGTCATATTCTCAATGCCTGAGGGAGTTAAAGTAAGGCGATCTATGAAGGCCCTGCTTAGACCTTTCTTCTTAGCGAGTTCAATGTCCCTTTCATTTGCTCTTAAAATCCCTTTCTTTCCCTTAGAGAGTCCCCTGGCCATATTTCGTAGAATGCTGTTCTTGGCAGGGATAGAAAGTTTGGCTAATTCCTCTGAGGCTCTCTTCGCCCTCCTGGCCAGATTAATCATCTCGTTCTTGATATCCACCTTAACACCCATATAAGAAGTAACCAGTTTACAGTTTACAGTGAAAAAATTATAAAGAATCGATTAAGCCAGTAATCATACTGGTAATTTCTCGGCTATCTTTACGTAAGTCTTTAAATGTTGGTTTGTCAATAAGAGATTGTCTAATTAAGACATTAAACACAGAAGCACATTCCCTTGCTGAATCTAAAGAAGTACCATAATAACGAGCCTTTTCCTTATTTGATTTTTTACCACTTCCTTCCGCCAGATTATTCGCAATAGATAAGCCAGCTCTTAACAGATTACTGCCTATAGAATATTTAAATTCTTTTGGTAACTTTCTATACACCTCAAAGATTTTATCTATAAATCTCAGGGTAAACTGGTAGACCTTTAGCCT
>DRGV01000039.1 GCA_011049955.1 bacterium | reverse complement strand
GATATAGAAGCCACAAAAACAGCCCTAAGGGTTTTGAAAAAGGGAGAGGCCATACTCATCTTCATCGAAGGAAAGAGGAGTCCGAGCGGTGAGCTGCTCAAGCCAAAGCCGGGAGTAGGGATGCTGGCCTATAAATCAAAGGCCACAGTAATCCCTGCCCGTATCTTTGGTTCCAACCGCGCGCTTCCCTTCAAGGGCAAGTTCATTCGACCAAGAAAGATAAAGGTCTCTTTTGGTGGACCCTTGACCATTGAGAGATTCTCTCATCTCAAGCCCAAAGAGGCCTATCGGGCAATGAGTGATGAGATCATGAATAGAATAAGGAAAATGCAAACGGAATGAAAGTGATCGTTGCCCAGGGGTCGGGTTTCTGTTTTGGAGTGAGGAGAGCCCTGGAGATAGTAGAGAAGGTGCTCGTGGAAGAGAGGGGGCCATTCTATACTCTGGGTCCCCTCATTCATAATCTCCAGGTAGTAGAGAGGTTATCCCAAAAAGAGCTTAAGATAATAGATAATTTAAAAGGAATTAAAGAAGGGACTCTCATCATTCGTTCTCATGGATTACCTCGGGCCGCCATTGAGCTGGCCAGGAAAAAAGGATTGAGGATTATCGATGCCACCTGTCCCTATGTGAAGCGGGCCCAGGAAAGTGCCAGGGAATTAGAGGCCGGGGGTTATCAGCTGGTGATTGTGGGAGACCGGGGCCATCCAGAGGTGAAGAGCATGGCTTCGGAAAAGAGTATCATTCTTCAGGGGCCTTCCCAGGTAGAAAAAATAGAATTTTACCCTAAAATGGGAGTGGTGGCCCAGACCACTCAATCCCTGGAGAATTTCAAGGGGATTGTCAAAAATTTGAGAAAGAAGACAGAGGAACTCAAGGTCTGTGCCACTATCTGTAGTGCAGTATCCAGACAACAGCGCGCTACCAGAAAGTTGGCCAAGGAGGCGAATCTGGTGCTCATTATCGGAGGCAAGAATAGTGCCAATACCAAGAGACTATTCCAGATCAGTAAAGGATTTACCGAGACCCATCACATCGAGAGAGCATCCGAAATAGATCCCAGCTGGCTAAGGAATAAAAAGATGGTTGGAATTAGTGCTGGAGCCTCTACCCCAAAATGGCTGATAGATGAGGTGGCGAGAGAGGTAAGGGGTTATGACAACTAAGAAAGAATTAAAGCAACTATATGAAGAATCCTTTGCCAGAGAATCTATTCGCCAAAATCAGATAGTAGAAGGAAGAGTCATTCAGGTGGAGGATGAGGGAGTTTTAATCGATATCGGATATAAGGTAGAGGGTATCATCCCTAAAGGAGAGTTTAGAGAACCTCCCAAGGCGGGAGAAAAGATTTCAGCCTACGTTGTAAAGAGAGAGGGGGAAGAGGGGCTTATTCTCCTCTCTAAAAAGAGGGCGGAAGAGACCATCATCTGGCAGACATTGAGTGAGGCCTATGAAAAACAGAAATTGTTAGAGGGTACTGTCAAGAAAAGGGTTAAGGGAGGACTCATGGTCGATGTTGGCTGGGAGGGATTCCTTCCTGGCTCCCATCTGGATCTTTTTCCCAGATATAATCTGGAAGAGTTTATTGGGAAAAAGATTAAAGTAAGGATTATTAAGTTTGACAGAAAGAGAAAGAATTTAGTTCTCTCTAGGAAAGTAATCTTAGAGGACGAAAGAGCTAAGGTAAAAGAGAGAATCTTTTCTCAGACGCAAGTCGGAGATATTCTGAAGGGAAGGGTAAAGAGCCTGACTATCTTCGGGGCCTTCATTGATCTAGGAGGATTCGATGGCCTCATTCATATCAAGGACATCTCCTATGCCCATCTGAGGCATCCTTCAGAAATTTTGTCCCTTGGAGAAGAGGTGGAAGTCTTGGTCCTCGCCCTCGATAAAGAGAGAGAGAAGATTTCTTTGGGATTGAAGCAACTCAGAAAAGACCCCTGGGAAGAAGCAGAGAAGAAGTATCCTCCGGGCTCCATTGTAGAGGGGAAAATCACTACCTTAACAGAGTATGGAGCTTTCGTGGAGTTAGAAGAAGGGTTAGAAGGGCTCCTGCATGTTTCACGGGTCTCCTGTTCCAGTTACTTAGAGAAACCTTCTTCGATATTGAAGGCCGGAGAGAAGATTAGGGTAAAAATCTTGAATGTTGATTCTCAGAACCAGAGGATGACCCTGGATCGCAGGAGTCTCTTGTGGAAGGAGATGGAGAAGAAGCATCCCATAGGTTCTAAGGTAAAGGGGAGGATAACGGGAATTACCAGATTCGGGGCCTTCTTAAAACTGGAGGAGGGCTTAGAGGGTCTCATCCACATCTCTGATCTATCCTGGAAGGAGAGGGTCTCCCATCCTTCAAGAATAGTAAAGGAGGGAGAGGAGTATGAATCTATGGTATTGGATATCAATCCTGAGGAAGAGAAGATCTCACTTGGCTTGAAGCAGCTTGCCCCGGACCCTTATGAGAAGTTCAAAGAGGAAAGGTGCCTCAAGGTCAGGGTAATAGACATCGCCCCCTTCGGGGTCTTCGTGGAACTGGAGAAGGGAATAGAGGGGCTGATCCACATCTCTCAATTGGCAAAGAGAAGGGTGGAATCCTGTGAGGATGTCGTCTCCCCGGGAGAAGAGGTAATGGCCAAGATAATAAAGGTAGACAGAAAAAAGAGGAAGATTGCCTTAAGCATCAAGGAGTATCTCTTAGATAAAGAGACGGAAGAGATGAAAGAGTATATGGGAAGCGAGAAGGAGGCAAAGACCAGTTTGAGAGATTTAATGGAGAAAGAAAGGAGGTAGAAGATGCCAAGAAAAAGAAGAGAAGAAGAGGTAATAACCCTCATGGACCAGCATCTGGAGAAGGTGGAGGAGTGTCTGGAAAGTATGAAAAAGACCATCGAGGATTATCTGGGAGGGAATATCGATTTGGCCAAGGAGAATGCTCTTAAGACTCATAACTTAGAAGGAGCGGCAGATGGCTTGAGACGCAGGATAATAGAGGAGTTTCATAAAGGCGCCTTCCTTCCTGCTTTAAGAGAAGACCTGATAGGCCTTACCTTATCCGTAGATAAGGTGGCCGATCGTGCAGAATCGACCTGTGACTTTATTATGCTCACCCGTCCAGATATCCCAGAGGAGTTTAAAGAAGATTTGCGAAAGATTACTTTCAATTCCATAACCACCTTCCCAGCTTTGCGCGAGGCAAAGAAGAATCTCTTCAAAGACTTCTCCCTTTCTCGAGAGCAGACCATCGAGGTCCATGGGTTGGAGGCCAGGGTGGATGATGATGAATGGAAGATGAACCGTCGTATATTTACCTTCGAGTTACCCTTAGCTCAAAAGATGCTCTTGAGAGACGTCGTCTGGCATATTGCAAGCATCTCTGATGTGATAGAGGATGCTGCAGATGTCTTAGAGGTCCTGATTATTAAAAAACAGGTCTAAAAATTTAGGGGGAGGTAAAGTAGAATGTTTAGATTCCTCATTCCTCTTCCCGGCCTCTATATGGGCTGGGGCCTGGGTTCTAACGATGCCGCCAATGTCTTCGGCCCTCAGGTTAATTCCGAGATTGTAAGATATCGTACGGCAACCATTCTGACCGCGATCTTCGTCATTATTGGTGCTCTCTTAGAGGGAAGGAAAAGTTTTGCAACTGTGGGAGGAGTTACTGATTTAGTCATCTGGACGGCAGTAGTCGCCACTCTGGCTGCGGCCCTGACCGTAAACCTGATGAGTTACCTCAAGATTCCTGTTTCCACCTCGCAAGCAATCATCGGAGCCATTATCGGGATAGGCTTACTAGGACATACCGAGATAAAAACTCTCCTGTTAAGAAAGATCTTCATCAGCTGGATATTAACCCCTCTGGGAGCGCTGGTCATCGCTTACCTTCTCTATAAATTCTTAGCCCTCGTCTGGCAGAGAAAGGTTAAGAATTTAATGGTCTTCAATAGAACCGTGAGAATTTTCTCCATTATTATCGGTTGCTATGCTGCCTATGCTTTAGGGGCAAATAATGTTGCCAACACCACCGGAACCTTTGTGGGAATAGTGCCCGGATTCTCTCCTTTTATGGCTACTCTTTTGGGAGGAGGAAGCATCGCTCTGGGCGCTCTCACCTATTCCCGAAATGTGATGTATACTGTAGGGAAGAAGATAGCCACCCTAGACCCTTTCTCTGCCCTAATAGCGGTCTTAGCACAGGCCATTACCCTTCATATCTATGCCCAGTTTCGTATTCCGGTTTCCAGTTCTCAGGCAGTAGTAGGTGCCGTAGTGGGCGTAGGATTGGTAAAGGGAATGAGGATGGTTAATAAAAAGACACTAATCAATATCTTTACCGGCTGGATTTTTACTCTTGTGGGATCCGGGGCAGTTGCCTATTCTTTGGGATGGATAGTAAAACTTTTTCTAAAATGACAGCGCGCTTCGTTCTCCGCCATCTTTTACTTATTGAAGTTCCGGTACCTTAAAATGAGTCTTCGTGGCTGACGCCACTGGAAGCCTCTTTTGTTTATTAAAATTTCGGTACCTTAAAATGAGCCAAACAAGTTGTCTCTTTTATTGAAATTTCGGTACCTTAAAATAGAAGATGAAAAATATTTTACTAACTGGCAAACCAGGAATTGGAAAGACTTCGATTATTAAAAAGGTGCTCGAGTCCTTAAATTTAGATGCCGGAGGATTCTATACTAAGGAGATTAGAGAAGGGGGGATAAGGAAAGGGTTTGAGATTATTGCCTTGAATGGAAGGAAGGGAATCCTGGCTCATGTAGATTGCAAAAGCTCCTATCGGGTAAGTAGGTACGGGGTGAATATAAAAGACTTAGAAAAGATTGCTGCCCCGGCCATAGAGAGCGCTCTAAGGAATAAGGAGTGTATCATTATTGACGAGATCGGAAGGATGGAACTCTATTCCCCGAAGTTCTGCTCTTGGGTAAAGAGGGCTTTAGATAGCGAGAAGAAGGTTCTAGGAACCATACAAGCCAGGCATAATGAATTCCTGGATTCCATAAGAGAAAGAGAAGATACCAAGATAATTGAAGTAACTTTTGAGAACAGAGAAAAAATTGTAAAAGAAATCAAGGAGATTTTGAGATGGAGAAAACCTTAGTTCTGATAAAGCCGGATGGGGTGGAAAGGAAGTTGGTGGGAGAGATTATTAAAAGGTTTGAGAATAAGGGCTTGAAGATTATTGGATTAAAGATGATTAATATCTCAATCCCCTTAGCCAAAAAACTCTATGAGATGCACAAAAATAAACCATTCTTCAAATATCTCATTAAATTTACTACTGCTGGACCGAATATCGCTCTGGTCTTAGGGAGTAGGGAGGCGGTGAATGTGGTACGTAAGATCATCGGAGCCACCACTCCCGAAGAGTCAAGACCGGGAAGTATTCGAGGGGACTATGCTATTCATGAGAGATTCAACCTGGTCCACAGTGCCGACTCTAAGGGGAATGCAGAGAGAGAGATCCGCTTACTTTTTAAGCCCGAGGAACTCTGTAAATATTCCCAGATCCTTCACCCTTGGCTCTATGGAGGGAAGGGAATAGATAGGTAGGTGGGAAAGTGAGAAAGTGAGACAAAGGACGAAAGAAGAAGTTAATAGTCGGTATTTAACTACACATTTTAAGCGTCGCTTGTTTTGTATAGTTAGAGAATTTAGTAGGAATAGTTTTTCAAATTTTTACTTTTTACTTGTTACTTCTTACTTTTTACTTCATCTCACCTGATAGGGGAGTGGAATGGGATTGGAAGAGGATTTTATAAAGTTCGGAAGGGAGCTCTTTATCCGGGGGCTCATCGCCTCCCATAGCGGGAACCTGAGCGTGAAGAGGGGGAATGAGATCCTCATTACCCGCCGGGGCTCCATGTTAGGAAATCTAACAAAAGAGGATATCGTCTCTGCGCCTTTAATGGCTGATGGAGTAAAGGCTGCCTCAAGAGAATTGGTAGTCCATCGGGTGATTTATCTGGCAACCTCTGCCTTGGCCTGTGTTCATGCTCACCCTCCTTATGCTATCGCTTTATCTCTCATAGAGAAGGAGATTATCCCCATTGATGAAGAGGGGGCTTTCTATCTACCAAAGGTTCCCATTTTAGCAGTTGAGAATAGCATTGGTTCAGAGATTGTTGCCAATCAATTGGCAGGGCTTTTCAATGGGAGCAAAATCGCTATGATTAAAGGGCATGGAAGCTTTGCCATTGGAGAAACCTTAGAAGAGGCCTACCTCAAGACCTCTTCCCTGGAACATTCCGCTCAGATAGTCCATCTGGTAAAGACCGTAAGTCCTGGCCTCTATCACCAGAGAATCCTCAGGATGAAGAACAAACCCCTAAAGGGGTAAATTCCAAATTCCAATCACCAAAATCACAATGACCAAAAGGTAAAATTACAAACACCAAACCACAAATTACAAACAAGCACCAATGACCAAAATTACAATTCCAAAACGGTTCGTTTTGAACATTTGATATTGTGATTTGTGATTTGTTTGTGATTTGTAATTTGGGATTTGAAATTCAGTCACTCTGATTACTTCGGGAATTACAGATGATTCTGCTCTGGCTTAAGTTTATTATTACTGCTTTAATCATTATCTTCTCTGGGATAAGGCTTTGCCATTATGGAGACCAGATTGCCCAGAGAACCGGCCTAACCAGGGCCTGGATTGGGATAATATTAATCGCTGCTATAACTTCCCTCCCTGAAGTGGTAACTAGTCTGGGTGCCACTTTAATGGTGAAGGCCCCGGACCTTGCTCTCGGAAATCTCCTGGGGAGCAATGCCTTTAATCTCATGGCCTTGGGCTTTTTACTTATTATCTATCGTCAGAGACGTCCCACATCCAAAATAGTTGGTGGGGCAATATGCAGCCTCTTCGGTATTATCCTGGTTGGCATAGTGGGGGCAGGCATTCTATCTCGCTCTCCCTTCTCTTTAGGATGGTTTGGCCTGGATAGTCTCTTAATCCTCATTATCTATCTTCTGGGTATGAGGATTGTTTATGGATATGAGCATAGAAATAAAAGTCCAAAGTCCCCCGAAGGACAAGCCTACGGGGCAGGCAAAGTCCCCGCCAAAGGCGAGGCTCGTCAAAGGCGGCGAAGTCCAAAGTTAAATCACGAAGGAATTTATCTTAGGTTCATTATTGCTGCTTTATTCATTGTGGGGGCGGGCATCTGGTTGGCTAATTTAGGGGAGGAAATTGCTATAAAGACTCACTGGGGCAGGACATTTGTGGGCAGTTTCTTCTTGGCAGTAACTACTTCTTTACCTGAAGTAGTGGTGGCGGGAACTGCTCTCAAGATGGGCGCTTTAGATATGGCCATTGGAGCACTACTGGGAAGCAATATGTTTAACTTAGTCATCATCCCCTTAACCGATATTTTCTATCGCCCTAAGCCGATACTGGGGCAGGTATCCTTTACCAATCTTCTCACTGCTGGGATAGTAATTACCTTAACCATCATCACCTTAGGAGGTCTCCTCTATCGCTCGAAAAAGAAAGTTCCCCGCTTTAGCCCTGATAGTCTATTCACCATCACCGTCTACTTAATCGGGATGTATTATCTATTTAAATTAAGATAGGTAACCACGGATTAGATAGATTTGACAAATTTTTTAAAAATATTTAGTCTGTGAGAATTTGTAAAATCTGTGGTTCCAAAAATGACAGCGCGCTCTGCTGGTCCTGTCTTTTGCTTATCGAAGTTTCGATACTTCAAAATAATCTGTGTTTAAGGAGGAAAGCGTGAAGAAAAAAATTACCAAGAAAAAGGGAAAAAGAAAAACAGCGCTAATCGTGGGAATAGTTGCGGGAGGGATTATTCTTCTCATCCTGCTTGTGGAGATAGTTGGTCTTTCCATATTCTTGGCACGGAGGGCAGAGCTCGGAGTAGGGAATATAGGCGTCATTGATATCAAAGGACCAATCTACAGTTCCAAAGAGATCATTGAAAAGATTCATAAATATAAGAAGAACCGGATGGTTAAGGCCTTAGTCATCCGGCTTGAGACCCCGGGTGGGGGAGTGGCTGCCAGCCAAGAGATTTACGAGGAATTGAGCAAGGTAAGGGAGGAGAAGAAGAAGGTGGTGGTGGCCTCCCTGGGGGGAGTGGCAACCTCTGGAGGATACTATAT
>DRGV01000038.1 GCA_011049955.1 bacterium | reverse complement strand
GAACGAACCATGGCCAGGCAGCAGCCATCTTAGCCTCCCGTATCCTGGGAGAGATGGGTATGGAAGAGAAAGATATTGTTATCGTTATGGGAGCAGTGGGGAATCATGAGGAGGAGATTGGAGAACCCCCTTCCCCTCAGGCAGCAGCCTTAGTCATTGCAGACAAATCGGATGTCCATAGGTCACGGGTGAGGAATCCTAATATGGCCGCCTTTGACATCCATGATAGAGTGAACTATGCTGCAGAGCACTCCTTTGTTAGAGTGGACGAGAGGAAGAAGACCATTGCCCTGGAGTTGACTATCGATACCAAGATCTCTCAGGTTATGGAATATTTTGAGATTTTTCTTTCCCGAATGATGATCTGTAGAAGAGCCGCTAAGGTATTAAAGTGTGATTTCAAATTGGTAATAAATGGAGTAAAGCTCCTCTAAAAAGGATTAGAAGGGAATTTTAGTTTGTTAGTTTGCTTGTTTGCTGGTTTGTTAGAATTTCCTAACTAACCAGCCAGCCAACCAACCAACAAGTTTCATACTAATCCCTACTATTCCCTGCTAGTCCTTACTAATCCCTATAAATTGGAAAGGTAGATTATGGACCGCAATAGACTGACTAAATTATTGGCCATTATTCTAATCATCGGCCTTGCCCTCTGGCAACTCTATCCCAGTTTTAAGTATTATAGATTGACTCCCGAAGAAAGAGAACTCGAAAAGAAGTTAAGAGATAAAGCCATCCATCTGGGCCTGGACCTCCAGGGAGGGATGCACCTCGTCTTAGAGGTGGATACTAAAGATATGGCGGCCAGGGAGGTCAATTCAGCTGTAGAAGGAACTCTGATCGTTATTAGAAGGCGGATTGAGGATAAATTCCCTTTACTAGAACCTAAGATCCAGAGGCAGGGAAAGAATAGGATTATCATTCAACTCCCCGGGATAAGGGATCCGGAGAGGGCAAAAGAACTCATTGGAAAGACAGCATTATTAGAATTCAAGATAGTTAAGGATCAGGCAGATAGTAAAGAGAGACTCTTGGAAAAACTCTCTAATGAGATACCATTGGGGTACTATATTCCAGAGAGCAAGGAAGAAGAAGTCTTCTTAGTAGAGAAAGAACCAGTATTAACAGGAAGGGAATTATCTACTGCTGCTCCAGAGATTTACGAGGCGCGACCCGAGATCTCTTTAGAATTTACCAAAAAGGGAGCTAAGGTATTTCGCAAAGTAACCGAAGAGCATGCTCCGCAATATCCTGGTGAGGCGGGTGATCGATTGGCCATTATTCTTGATGATGTAGTCTATTCTGCCCCAGAAATTACGGAAAAGATAACGGGTGGGAAGGCTCGCATTTCTGGCCGTTTCACCATGGAGGAGGCAAAGGATTTGGCTAATGTGCTTCGTCACGGTGCCCTTCCCGCAGCAGTAAATAGGATTGAAGAGAGAACGGTTGGTCCTTCCTTAGGTCTGGACTCTATAAAAAAGGGGGTAAGAGCAGCCATTCTGGGATTGGTCCTGGTTGCTCTCTTCATGCTTATTTATTATCGTTTCTCAGGTCTCATCGCTAATTTTGCTCTCTCTTTAACCCTTCTCCTTCTCTTTGCGACCTTAACTGGCTTCGGCCTTACTTTAACTCTTCCTGGAATTGCTGGTATCATATTGACCATTGGTATGGCGGTGGATGCCAATGTCCTGATCTTCGAGAGGATAAAAGAAGAACTGAGAAGTGGGAAATCGATTCGGGCCTCTGTAGAAGGAGGGTATACCAAGGCCTTCTTGACCATTATGGATGCCAACGTCACTACATTGATTGCCGCCTTAGCTCTCTTTCAATTCGGTACTGGGCCGGTGAAGGGCTTTGCTATTACTTTATCCATTGGAATACTGGCCAGCATGTTCTCGGCTCTCATCGTCTCCCGCGCCATCTTCGAATTCTTAACCAGCAGAAGAAGATTTAAAAGACTCTCTATGGCCAGTCTTATCGGCTCCACCAGAATAGACTTCATAAATAAGCGAAAGATCGCCTTTGCTCTTTCCATCATTCTAATTATTGTTGGGCTGGTGGCCTTTGGCTTACGCAGGGAAAAGAACTTTGGCATTGACTTCAGAGGAGGAAGTCTGGTCCAGCTCAGGTTCGCTTCTCCGGTTAGTGCGGATGAGGGGAGGAGGGCTCTCTCTGAGATTGGTCTGGGGACAAGCACCATTCAGCAGTTTGATGCCGGCAGGGGAATGATTATTAGAAGCACCAAAGACGCTGTTACTCCTATTATAAATAAACTTTCCCAGGTATTTAAATTAAAAGAGGTTCAGCGCCAGGAGATGGTGGGTCCGGAGGTAGGTAAGGACCTAAGAAAAGCAGCTCTCCTTGCTCTATTCTGGGCTTTAATCGGGATACTAATCTATATTGCCTGGAGGTTTGAGTTCAAATTTGCCATCGCTGCCATAATTGCCTTATTCCATGATGTCTTAATCACCATCGGCGCCTTCTCTTTAACAGGAAGGGAGTTCTCCCTTCCTGTTATCGCTGCCCTGTTGACCATTGTGGGCTATTCATTGAACGATACTATCGTGGTCTTTGACCGAATACGCAGGAATACAAAAATATTGAAAAAAGAATCCTATGAGGCTATGGTCAATATTAGTATAAACCAGACTCTCTCCCGAACACTTCTCACTTCGCTAACAACCTTAGTCGTTGTCTTATCCCTCTTCTTTTTAGGGGGGGAGGTAATCCATGATTTCGCCTTCGCTCTATTAGTGGGCATTATCGTAGGAACCTACTCTTCCATCTTTGTGGCCAGTCCCATCTTAGTCGCCTGGCAAAAACGCAGCAGAAGATAGATCATAATTTGTCGTATGGTTATATGGTCGTATAGTCGTATGGTCTTTGGACTATGTGACTATTGAACTATCCGACTATAAGACGGGTGAATATGCATCTTGCAGGAAATATTATCTTTATTATTATTTTGGTGGCTGCCCTGTTTGCTATTCCTCTTGGTATCCCGGGCACGTTCATCATCTTCTTGGCAAGTCTCATATATGGATTGATTACTCACTTTTCTCAGATTACTCAAACTTTAATCTGGATTCTCTTGGGAATCGCTCTCTTGGGAGAATTGATGGAATACTTTGCCGGAATATTCGGGGCGAAGAAGTTTGGGGCTTCACGGGTAGGGATTATTGGAGCAATAGTAGGAGGGGTTCTAGGCGGGATAGTGGGAACGGGGATTCTTCCTCTCATCGGTTCCGTAATTGGACTATTAATCGGCGCCTTTCTCGGCGCCTTTCTTATGGAACTGGCAATAAAGAAAAAGCCTGCTCAAGCACTACGAGCAGGCTGGGGAACCTTTGCCGGTAGGATAGGTGGTATTCTAACAAAGGTTATTTTGGGAATAGTAATGATTACGCTAGTCTTGGTAAAAATCTTTTAAAAGTAGGATAGTAGGAAAGTAGGATAGTAGGAAAGTCAAAAATGAAGAAGAAAACCAGTATCCAGGATCAAGGATTCAGCATCCAGAATCAAGCAGCTTTCTTAACTTTTCCCTTCTTAAGACACTTGGTACAGACATAGATTCTTTTGACCGTGCCACCCGTAATCACCTTTACCCTCTGGAGATTGGGATACCACTTTCTCTTGGATACGTTATGGGCATGACTTATCTTATGTCCTGACCTTATCCCTTTTCCACATATTGCACAGACTTTCATTCTTCACCTCATAGACACGGATTAGCACAGATTTAATACGGATTAGCACGGATAGTAATATAACACAGAAAAGAAAGTTTTGCAAGCAATTTCTCAAAGTTTGCAGTAACCAGTTTACAGTTCGGGGTTAGGAGTTCGGAGTTGGGAGTCTCCGAACACCGAACTCAAGGCCACCAAAGGTGGCCGTTACTCCGAACTACAATAAAACTGTTCGCTGGTTACTGGTTACTTCTACATTCTAAGTGAGAGAGATATGACCAAGCTATCCGATTCTGTTCAATATGTAAAGAGAGTAGGACCCAAGAGGGTTCGCATCCTGAATAGATTGGGGATCGAGACCATTGAGGATCTTCTGCACTACTTTCCCCGGACCTATTCTGACCGAAGCCATCCTAAGCCCATCGCCGGCCTCTTGGATGGGGAGTATGCTACCATAAAGGGAGTAATTAAGGCCAGGAGTATTATTAAAGCCAGAAAAGGTTTGGAAATCATTAAGGCGGCCATTGATGATGGGAGCGGGATCGCCTATGCCGACTGGTATAACCAGTCCTACTTGATAGAATATCTAAAGGAAGGGACGAAGATAGCCATAAGCGGAATAGTTGAGAAGGGGTATAAAAAGACAGAGATTAAGAATTTTGCCTACGAGATAATTGAGGAGGGGAAGGAATTATTAAATACCTTAAGAATTGTTCCCGTCTATCATCTGACAGAGGGAATAAACCAGAAGTACTTAAGAACCATTGTCAAAAGAGTCCTCGATGAATATGCCGCTTCCTTGCCTAAATTCCTACCCCTTGACATCAGAAGGAGGAATAAACTAATAAAAATCTCCCAGGCAATAAGTAATATCCATTTCCCCAAAAGTAGCGCAAGTTATAAAGATGCCCGAAGAAGATTGGTCTTCGAGGAATTTTTCCTATTGCAATTGGGAATCGCCCTGAGAAAAAGAAAGATAGAAGAAGTGGGGAAGGGGATAAGATACCGCAAGCCCGGAGAACTCATCGGGAGGTTCTCCCAACTCCTTCCCTTTGAACTCACCTCTGCCCAGAGAAGAGTGATTAGTGAAATTATTTCCGATATGCAGCAGGACAAGCCCATGAACCGGCTTCTCCAGGGAGATGTGGGGAGCGGAAAGACCGTAGTTGCCGTCTATGCCCTACTAAAAGCCATTGAAGATGGCTATCAGGGGGCGATTATGGCTCCCACGGAGATCCTGGCCCAGCAGCATCATCTTACTCTGCAGGAACTTCTCATTCCTCTTAAGATAAGGATAGAACTATTGATCGGGAGTATGGGTGAGAAGGAGAAGAAGGGGATTCGCAAGATAGTAGAGGAAGGGAAAGTGGACATCATTATCGGGACCCATATCTTAGTTCAGGAAGCAGCAGCATTTGCCAAACTGGGATTAATCATCATCGATGAGCAACATAAGTTCGGAGTATTGCAGAGGGCTACTTTGAGAAAGAAAGGCCTGAATCCCGATGTCTTAGTAATGACCGCTACCCCCATACCGAGAACCCTGGCCTTAACCGTCTATGGAGATTTGAATATCTCGGTCCTGGATGAGATGCCACCGGGAAGGAAGGGAATTGCCACCTATGAGGTCCCTCGGGAACAGAGGAAGAATATCTATCTCTTCATTGAGAATGAAGTGAAAAAGGGACGCCAGGCCTACATCGTCTATCCTTTAGTCTCAGAATCAGAAAAAATGGAGGAGTTAAAGGCTGCCACCGAGATGCAGAAGCACCTTCAGAAAGAAATCTTCCCTAACCTTAGAGTTGGTCTCATCCACGGCCAGATGGCTGGTAATGAGAAAAAAAAGATAATGACTGATTTCAAGAATAAGAAGCTGGACATCCTGGTCTCCACCACAGTCATCGAGGTGGGGATTGACATCTCCAACGCCTCTATCATGCTCATTGAGGACGCCCAGCGCTTTGGCTTGGCCCAACTCCATCAGTTAAGAGGTCGTATCGGAAGGGGAGAGTATCAGTCCTACTGTCTGATGTTTGCCACTCCCCGGACATTTGAGGCCAAGAGAAGGATTAAAGTCATGACCGAGACCGGGGATGGTTTCCAGATTGCAGAAGAGGATTTGGAACTGAGGGGGCCGGGTGAATTTTTCGGTACCAGGCAGCATGGCCTGCCGGAGTTAAAGATCGCCAATCTCTTAAGAGACCAGAAGCTCTTGGAGACCGCCCGCCAGGAGGCCTTTGCCTTCATAAAGAAAGACCCCAATCTAAGGAAGCCAGAGCATAAACTAATAAGAAAGAGCCTCCTCTCAAAATTCAAAGGAGGCCTGGAAATCAGCTGAAACACGAATTGCAACCACAGAGAATGCAGAAAAAAATGGGCGGAATAAGCAAGGATTTCAACTATTAAAAACCTAAAAATTTTAGAAGGAGGCAGCTATGTTGAATTTAAATCGCTATAAATCGTTTTTATTAATTATTGGGATTATGGGCTTTATTTCGCTGATTATTTCTTTAAGAGCAAAAACCAAAATCTCTATAGTCTTTCTTTGTATATTTACAGCAGTTTTTCTTCTTCTTCTCTTTTTCTTCCGGAATCCATACCGGAAAGTTATAGTAAATAAAAATAGAGTATTAGCACCATGTGACGGCAAGATTATTAGCATAGAAAGGCCAGAGAATAACAGAGTACAGATATATGTTTTTCTTTCTATATTTGATGTGCATCGTTTTAGAAACCCGGTTTCCGGGAAAGTAATAAAAATTGAATATAAAAAGGGGAAATTCTACAAGGCATTTAACCGAGCGGCACGTAAAGAAAATGAGTCTAATAAAATCGCATATAAAATAGGTAATGGAAATATGATTTATATAACTCAAATAGCCGGGTATATTGCTAGAAGGATATTCTGCGATCTAAGGGAGAGGGATATAGTGCAGCAGGGTGATTTATTCGGAATGATTTCATTCGGTTCGGGGTGTTTGATAGATATCCCTTCAAATTACACCGTAAAAGTAAAATTGCGTTCTAAAATAAAAGCAGGAAAAAACATCATTGCAGAAATTGCGGGTAATAATTAGGTGAAGAAAGAGCTATTTATACTTCCCAATCTTTTTACGTCCCTTAATATGTTGTGTGGTTTTTTTGCCCTGCTATATAT
>DRGV01000037.1 GCA_011049955.1 bacterium | reverse complement strand
GCTCCCCACATACCCCGATCTTTAAACCCTTCCTCGCCCTTCCCCCCTTCCTGTCTACTTAGAGAAGGATGTCTTAGATAACAACCCCTTTGAGGTCTTAGACCAGAAAGGGGTGGGAGAACTGATTAAGATGACAGTCAGGAAGGGGAGAAGGGCGAGGAAGGGTTTAAAGATCGGGATATGTGGGGAGCACGGGGGAGAGCCGGAAAGTGTCAAATTCTGTCATCGGGTTGGACTGGACTATGTAAGTTGTTCTCCCTATAGAGTCCCCATTGCCAGATTAGCTGCGGCTCACGCCGCTTTAAAGGAAGTAAAAAGTGAGAAGTAAAAAGTAAAAATTAATTCTCCCTTTTACCTTTTTAACTTTAAATTCCGACTGGAAGGAGGTAGGGATGAGGAAGGCGGAGTTGGTGAAGGAAGTAGCCAAGGTGACCTGCACCAAGCAGGAGGCAGAGAAGGCAGTGGATGTAATCATTAAGAGCATCCAGGAATCCCTGGCCAGAGGAGATAAGGTTATTCTGAAGGGATTGGGCATCTTCAGTGTGAGGCAGAGGGGAGCCAGAACGGGAAGGAATCCCCAGACGGGAGCCACCATTCAAATCCCGGCCAAGAAGGTTCCAGTATTCAAACCTTCTCAGGCTCTGAAAGACGCGGTCAAATAATAAACTGATTACAGCGATAGATAAATGATTATGGCGATAAAATCACCAATGGGATTAGATTTAAAATCACTGTAATCTTGTTTTTAATATCACTGTAATCTTTATTTCAGGAGTTTAAGTTGCTGGAAAAATTAAAGAAATTATGGGAGACATCTCCTGTAGTGATGAAGGGCCACTACAGATATGTTGTCCATCCAATAACGGACGGAATACCTTATATAGAACCTGAATTATTAGAGGATATAGTAGAGAAAATTATGGAAGTCGCTGATCTCAACGTTGACTACATCGTCACTCCGGAAGCCATGGGCATTCCCATAGCAACCCTTTTATCCTACAAGACAAAAATCCCTTTGAATGTAGTTAGAAAGAAAGAATACAAATTAAAGGGAGAACTGAGGGTCTATCAGAAGACAGGCTATGCTGAATGCAAGATGTATGTCAATGGCCTAAAGAAGGGAGATCGGGTGCTCATTGTCGATGATATTGTTTCCACAGGAGGAACATTACTGGGGATGATAAAAGTCTTAAAGAAAGCAGGAATTAAAATCGCAGATGTCATCACTGTCTTTGAGAGGGGAGAGGGAAAGAAGAGGATAGAGAAAAAGACCGATTTTAAAATAAAGACTCTTCTCCGAGTCAAAGACCGATAAGACATTCTTCCTTCTATTTTTTTCCTTCCCGGTTTCTACATATTCAAATTCTCAATAATTTAAAAACATAAAACGAAGCAAATCTTGTTCAATCATTCATCAATTGTCTCGCTTTTTAAATTCTTAATAATTTGGAAATAAGAACCTCTCACTTTACTCGAGAACCTTGTTTCTTCGCTTCGCTCAGAAATAAAGAAAAAAATTAACAGGGCCCGCAAAGGCCCTTATTTTATCCGCGTTAATTCTCCGTAAAGTCGTTCGACCAACAAAGGCGGACGGACAACAACGGGGCAGGCACGTCTTTGCAATTGCAATCCGTGCTAATCCGTAATAAATCCGCCTGCCCCGTGGGAGCGTAGCGACTCTACGGGGCGCCTATCCGTGTTACCTATCGAAGAAAGGATTTTTTCCGCTGATACTTAAAGGGATACCGAAAGCGATCTTTACCTCGTTAGAAATAAAACGTCTGCGGCGTCTGCCTCGCTTCTGGCGAGGACTTCTAACGGGGTTTACGTCCTTTCCCAATAATTTTAAATTGAGAGCAGCAATCCCTGCGGTATACATAATCCGGTTATCTATATGAAAGTTGGTTGCCAAGGAGACCGCACTTCCCATAGCAATCCCCAGGTCTCCACTATTGAAGGTACATATTCCACCTGCTTTTTCCAATTTCTTACAATTTTTGAAACCACACAACCCACAGACCGCTAATCCAATGGGTCTTGCCCTGGTTCCCATTAAGACCAATAGGGGCACCTTCCTTATATTCTTACTATCCCTCAAGAAACTATTCCTTTTCTTTTCCTTCCCAATCCTCTCCATCTCGTCTGCTAAACGCTTCTTATCTTTACCGGTTATAATGGCAGTTACAATATTATCTATCCCCTTGGCCTTAGGTGCCGTGCGGGCACTGGCACACATGAACTCTGCCACTCTCTTTATTACCTCTTTCTCTGCCTCATTCCCTTGTTCTATCATAATCCCTCCTCATTCATTGCTTCAGGCCTCAAGTCACATGTTGAGGAAGCGGCGAATCGGTGAATCGGAGAATCGGTGATTTTCCCCGTCTCCCCGTTTCTCCCTTTCTCCGTTTCAACATTCTTGCAGCCTATAAGCTCTATTCGCTGTAAGTTTCTTCGTTTATGCTTATTGGTGCTTCGCTGACACTCACTGGTTCCTCATAGAGACTTAACTCTCTCTCCAGCTCTTCTAAGGGTATGAGCTCCAGGCTGAAGGGGCTCTCCAGTTCTCTCTTCCTTTGGGGCTCGATGAGCCTTAAGTCCCACCCCTTCCCGGGGAACCTTTCCAGACCATGTAAATCGCAGTATTCTGTAGGCTCCGTTCCCTCTAAGAAGGCCTCCACCATTACCTGGGGGCACTCCTTTGTTGCTAATAGACCACTCTCTGGACAGACCCGGGCAAAGGTCAATCCCTTCTCTGGGATTGGGAACTCCCTGATTGGCCTATCCTTAAAGACCTCTCTCATAAAATCCGTCCATATCGGTCCCGCTACCCGGGAACCGGTCATATCCTTACCCAGGGATATTTTCTCGTCAAACCCTACCCAGACGCAGGTTACTAAATCAGGAGTAAAACCGATAAACCAGGCATCGGTGTACTCATCCGTGGTTCCCGTCTTGGCGGCGCAGGGATGGCCTACTGCCCGTGCCCTCCAACCTGTGCCCTGCTCCACTACCCCTCTTAAAAGATTGGTCATAATATAAGAGGTGGTGGGCTTTAGCACCTCCTCCTCCTTAGGAGAATTCTCCTCTAAGATATTTCCACTGCGATCGAGAACCTTTAGAATGGATAAGGGCTCGGTCTTTATTCCCTGATTGGCAAAGACCCCATAGGCAGAGGCCATCTCAAGGGGAATGACCTCCGAGGTTCCCAAGGCTAAAGAGAGATCCGGACCAAGATAACTCTTAATGCCCATCCGGTGAGCATAGCTAATTACTTTCTTGACTCCAATCTTCTCCAATAATTTTACAGTAACCACATTCCTCGACTGGGCCAGGCCCACTCTCAAGGTAGTAGGGCCGATAAACTTCTCGTCATAATTCCGGGGAGTCCACTTCTCACCCCAGTCGTCATAGATTACTGGAGCATCGATTATGATATAGGTGGGGGGGTAGCCACTGTCGATGGCGGTAGTATAGATGAAGGGCTTGAAGGAAGAGCCCGGCTGCCTTCTGGCTTGGGTTACCCGGTTGAACTCGCTCTCCTCAAAATCATATCCACCCACCATAGCCCTGATGTATCCTGTAGAGGGTTCCAATGCTACAATGGCTCCCTGAACCTTTGGCCTCTGCTCCAGGGCTAATATTATCCTCTCTTTCTCTCTATCTAGTTCAACGACTCTGACATCCACCTTATCCTTTGGCTTCAGGATAGTGGAAGGATACTTAAAACCCGTCCAGGCAATGTTCTTAGCAGGCAGACTTCCTTCTAATCCTCCTCCTAGGTCTATTGAGACAAAGGTGCTCGTAGCTTTTTTTACTATACCAGGATAGACCCTATCCTCTTCCAGTAAAGCTAAGATACGGGATCTCTTCTCCTTGGCAAAGAGGGCCAATTCCTCCTCCGTTGCTTTCTCTGGCTTCCTCCAGCCAAAGGTTTTATCCACCTTTCTTAAACCTTCCTTGAATGATTTTTGGGCAATCTTCTGCATCTCTAAATCTAAAGTGGTATAGACCTTGAGCCCTCCCCGATAAATGGCGTGAGTTCCATATCTTCTCTCCAGATAGCGTCTGATATGCTCCACAAAATAGGGGGCCTCGTTCTCACCCACAGTAAGCCTCTTCAATTCCAGGGGTTCCTGGTTCGCCTCGGCCGCTTCTTCCTCTGCGATAAAGTCTTCCTTGACCATCCTCCTCAAGGCATGGGCCCTTCTCTTTAAGGCCAACTCTAGGTTATTATAGGGAGAATAGTAAAAAGGCGCTCTGGGAAGGCCGGCCAGGAGGGTAGACTCTGATAAGGTCAACTCTTGGACGTGTTTTCCAAAGTAGGTGTTGGCAGCGGCCTCTACTCCATAGGCCCCGTGGCCAAAGTATATCTGATTGAAGTATAACTCTAATATCTCATCCTTGGAGTATCTACGTTCAATCTGGAGGGCTAAAATCGCCTCTTTTATCTTTCTCTTTATCGTTTTTTCCGGGGTTAAGAATAAGAGCTTGGAGAGTTGCTGGGTGATGGTTGAACCTCCTTCAACAATTCTCCTCGCCTTTAGGTTCGTCCAGAGGGCTCGCACAATTGCCGGGAAGTCTATTCCACCATGGCGATAAAATCTGGAGTCCTCAACAGCGATAGTAGCATTCAGGAGACTCCTGGGGACAGAGGTGAGAGGAATAAGAATCCTTCGCTCTTCAGCAAACTGGCCAATCAACTGCCCGTTTGTATCATATATCTTGGTAATGATCCCTGGCCGATACTCCTCAAAAGCACGAATAGAGGGTAGGGTGGAGAGATAGAGATGGAGGGGCACTATGATCAAGCCTAAAATAATAAGAGAAAATAGACTCAAGATACTGATGAAGACGATTTCATCCCTCTTTGAGCCAGATTTCTTTATCTTCTCCCAGGTTTTCCTTAAATCCTTAAACATTTCTACTCCTATTTAGGTAATTTTGAAGTATAGCAGAATTAAGTTAAAAAGTCAAAAAAAGAAAAATTTTCTTTGCTTTTGAAAAGAAAGTATGTTAAACTAAAAATCTATGAGGTGCGATGATGAGAGATTTGGAAATGATAAGAAGAGGAACGGTCGAAATATTAACCGAAGAGGGACTAAAGAAGTACCTGAAAAGGAAAAGACCTCTAAGGATAAAGTTCGGGGCCGACCCTACCGTTCCCGATATTCATCTGGGCCATACTGTCGTTCTGCAGAAGTTAAAACAATTTCAGGACCTGGGCCACAAGATCATCTTTGTTATCGGGGACTTTACCGCAAGGATAGGAGATCCTTCGGGAAGGATGGAGACCAGAAAGCCTCTAAGTAGAAAAGAGGTCTTAAAGAATGCCCGGACCTATCAGGATCAAGTATTTAAGATCCTTGATAGGAAGAAGACCAAAGTAGTCTATAACAGCACCTGGCTCGATAAATTAACCTCTCGGGATATATTCAACTTAGCCTCAAAGTATACCGTGGCCCGCATGCT
>DRGV01000036.1 GCA_011049955.1 bacterium | reverse complement strand
TACTCACCCTTAAAAGGTAATAGAGCAATATTCCTTGCCCTCTTGATGGCCCGAGCAAGCTCCCTCTGGTGTCGGGCACAGTTCCCAGTAAACCTTCTGGGCTTTATCTTTCCCCGATCACTAATGTAATTCCTTAAGATAGCGACATCCTTATAATCGATTATTAAATCTTTCTTGACACAGAAACGACAGGGCCTCTGCGGCCTGAAAAACCGGGGACGAACACCCCTTCTCGGTCGAAATGCTCCCCCTCTTGCCTGATAAACCATTCTCTCCCTCCTAGACGCTGATTTCTTTTTATTGCTTACTGCTTGGGCTTATTAAACGCTGATTGCCGGTGATTTTTAAAGGGTTAAGCGGGTTAGGGGGGGGTAAGAGGGGTTACCCCCTTTACCCTTTCAACCCCCTTCCCCCCCTTACCATACATCTGTGTCTTAAAAGGGGATCTCTTCCTCCCCTTCCTCTTCTTTAGGTAATGCTTCTTCTACTACCTTTTCTTCAACGGCCTTTTCTTCAACGGCCTCTACCCGAGGAGCAGCACTCAAGAAGTGAACCCGAAATGCTCTTATCTCAACAACACTTCTCTTCTGGCCCTCTGGTGTCTGCCAGGAACGCTGCACCAGCCTTCCTTCTACTAAGACCGGGCTCCCTTTTTTCAAGTATTCACTGCAGACCTCTGCCTGCCTTGCCCAAGCGACGATGCGTAGGAAACTCGTCTCTTCTTTCCACTCCCCGGATTGATCACGATATTTCCTGTTATTGGCAATCTGAAAGTTAGTTACCGCCTGTCCATTAGGGGTATATCTCAGCTCGGGATCATGGGTCAGGTTCCCGGATATGAAGACCCTATTAATATTTATTCTTGCCATTTTTTATCTCCTTTCATATCTTCTACTTTCGTATCTTCTATTCCCATATTCCTGTTTAATTCTCGGTCTATATCTTTTCGGTTTTATCTTCTTTGGTTTTGGTTTTCGCTCCTCTATCCTCACGCTCAGGTATTTAATGATCTCTTCTATTGTTCTATAGTTCCTTTCCAGACTTTCGATAACTGCGGGGATAGCTTCTAAGTTCAGAAAACAGTAATATCCCTCTTCACATCCTTTTACCGGGTAGGCCAACCTCCTCACCCCCCACTCATCGAGACCCAGAAGATTCCCTCCGCTCGAAGTAATAACTGCTTTTATCTTATCAATTACTTCCTTCCTCTTTTCTTCTCCCAATTCGGGATTTATGATGAATATCGATTCATACTTATTCATCCCGTTAGACCTCCTTTCCATTAATTAACATCGAACATTGAACATTGAACATTTTTCACTGATTTTCTTTCCTACTTTTTTTATATTAGCACACTAAGATTATCTGGTCAAGTGAAATTTAATGGTAATTATATCTCCCTCTGCTACTCTATAATCCTTCCCCTCTATTCTTAAAAAACCCTTCTCCCTTGCTTTAAGTAAGGAACCGACACCTACCAGATCGGAATAGTTAATTACCTCCGCTTTAATGAATCCTTTTTCCATATCTGAATGTATCCTTCCCGCTGCTTCCCTGATGCTTCTCCCATCCTCTAAGGTCCAGGCGCGAAGCTTCTTTCTCTCCAAGGTGAAGAAGGTGATGAGGCCCAGTAATCTATAACTTTCTCTAATCAACCTCTCTAGCCCCTCCTCCCCTATTCCCAGCTCGGCTCGAAACTGAGCACGCTCCTCCTCTGGTAGTTCCTGCATCTCAGACTCTAATTTGGTATAGATTCCAATTGCCCGATATTTCTTTAGCTCCTCTGGAATCTTTTCTCCATCGCTTAAGTTGGCGACATAGAGAGTGGGCTTCAAAGAGAGAAGATGATATCCTTTAAGAACTTCTTTCTCTTTCTCATTTAATTCTGGTGGTTCTCCTTTACTTAGCGATTCTGCCACCCTCCCGAGTAGCTTAAGTTCTTCTTTTGCCTCAGGGTCTTTCTCTATTTTTTCTCTTCTTTTTTCAATTAATTCCAGGTCTGCTAAGGCAAGCTCCAGATTGACAATTTCGATATCTCTTATGGGATTAAGGTCTGGAGCGATATGGGCAATATTGGGATCTGAAAAGCATCTCACAATATGAACTATGGCTTCCACTTCCCTTATCTTTGCTAAGAACTGATTCCCCAGTCCTTCTCCCTTACTCGCTCCCTTAACCAATCCCGCGATATCCAAGAACTCAATGGTGGCTGGGGTCACCTCGCATGCCTCTATAAGTTCTTTTAATCTCTCTAATCTCTCATCCGGAACCTCGACCACGCCGATATTGGGCTCTATGGTAGTGAAGGGATATATCTCAACCTTGGCATGTCCTCTGGTTAGGGCGTTGAATAGGGTTGTCTTCCCCACATTGGGAAGTCCCACAATCCCGATCTGCAAAATATCCTCGCTAGCGCTCGTATAGTTATCCTGTTTGCCGGTTAGCCGGTTTACCAGTTATAAAAACTGGCTCACTGGATAACTGGCTCACTGATTACGGAATTAGAATATCCGCTCAATGAGTGCCATGGGGTGCTTGTTGAGGAATAGAGTCTTTATGGACCTGGGAGCCTTTTAAGTTCTGCTTTTAAAGAAAGATAGAAGAGACTATTTTTACTTAGCTGGTTCTTCTACTGTTACTATTGTGTAAGCAGTAGAAGTTTCCTTATGATCTGCGGTTATGGTCAGCTTAACAGTATAACTACCTGCTTCTTTATAAATATGGGTAACCTTCTTTCCACTTCCGCTTCCTCCGTCTCTAAAGTCCCAGTCCCACTTCTCAACCTTGCCCGCAATCGGGAAGCGCCGGAAGTTGTATTTATAACCCTCTTTGGTCTCCTGCTCGGAGTGAAACGGAGATCCCGACCCTTCTCTTCTCGGAACGGAGTGGAGATCCCGACGCCCTTCTCCTCGCTTGTCGGGACCGCTCGGCGGGGCAGGTAGTCTTACAATTATTAAATTGTCAAAGAACTACTTTAATTCTATCACAATCTCCTTTAAAAAGCAAAAAGCCCACTTCTTCGGTGGGCGATTGTTTTTATTGGTAGTTTTAGACTTTAGGCAGCAGCAGCTTTTTTCTTTCTTCTGCTGATTACAAGGAAGACGGCAAGGGCTATAACAAAAGCAACCGTAGAAATAACTATAACTTTTTTCCGTTTAGATAATTCCTCAATAAACTTTTCTATCTTACTCGGTTTTTGAATAAAGGTATATTTGTCGTCAATTCTTTCAACCTTAATGCCTAACTTATCAAGCGAAATCTCAGCTATACTACTAATACTAAGTGGGGAAGAAGGAGTCGTAGTATCATCATACATCACATTTTTTAATGCTGCTATGGCAGTTTTATTGCCAATTTCACCCAAGGCTTTTGCAGCGTAAATTCTAACTTCTGCATCTTCATCTTTCAGTGCCTCTATTAAAGTTGTTACTGCTCGATGACTTTTTAATTTGCCTAAAGTACTTATCGCGGTTAACTTAGATTCTTTATCTTCTCCTTCCACTGTTTTTATCAATGTTTCTTCTGCCCGACGGTTTCGGATTTGACCCAAAGCAAAGGCGGAAGCATTTCGTAAGACGGTCTGGTCACTATCTAAGGCATCTGTAAGGATTTTTATAGATTTTCTATTACCAATTTGGGCCAGAGCTTCTGCCGCTACCTGACGCATATATTTATTCTCTGTTTCATCCTTTAAAATTTGAGCAAGGGGGCCTATTGCCTTCTCGTTACCCAAATCCCCCAAGGCAGATATAGTTGAAATCCGTATACCCCACCCTATGTCGCCCCTTTTCTTAAACGGAGTTCCTAAATTCTTGATAAGACCTTCCAGAGCCCGTTCATCAGGATACTGCTTTAAAATCTTAGTAGCTTTTAGTCGTACCGACCCGTTCTCATCGTTTAATGCATCTATAACAACAGGCATAACTGTCTCATCTTTTAGTAAATCTTCTATTTGATCTTCCAATAACCAAAGAGCGCCATTAAAACGAGAGCGCCCTTTTTTTAAAAAAGGTTGGGGTTTATTTATTCTAACAGTATCAAATAAATAGCGCAGTTTTTCTAGATTATTCAATCCTTTTGGCATTTCAATCTGAACAATTGTTTTAGCAGCTGGTACTGCGGCTTCTTGAGAAAAAATGATGTTTGCTGTATCTGTATAATTGTAATTATAAACGTCTTCTAAGACAGGAATAATTCTCGTCTCTCTTTTCTCGCCCAATAATACCACTGCTGCAGTTCTCGTTAAAGTATTCCTTGTCTTGTCTTTCACTATATTCATTAAAGATTCTGCAGACTCATTACGTAGCATTCTAACTTCTCTATTTAGTTCTATTTTCCTATATGCCCGTTTAGCTGCTCCTCTTACTGCTACCACTTGCTCAATATCACCTAGAGCAAAATCTTTATGGTATATCATCGTACCGAAAACCAAGTCATACAGAGCAGGTAAGGCTTTTTCATCATCTTTTTCTCCCAAGACTACAGCTGCTGCCTCACGAACCAGGTATTTTTCCCTACCGTTTTGGACTATCTTCATTAATGATTGAACAGATTTAGGACGTAGTTTTTCGATGGTCTTGGTTAGTCTTCTCTCTTCAGCAGGGCTCTTTTGGTATTGGTATAAGTAGGCCAGGGTTAGCTTATTTCCAAAAGAAAGCATTATCATCACTATAACTATTAAGAAAAATATCCTACGCATAATATCCTCTCATTTCTTCTTTCCTAAAATCAAAGATATTCGGAGGTTATTACCAATTGGCTCCTCCAGTAGACCAATCCTCATGATCATGAGATGGTTCTCTTGTTTCTTCAAGCCCAGCATTATATTCGGTCCAAACTCTATATGTACCATTCCAATCGTCGGTTTCAGGATCATCACTATACCCAGGATGGGTCCGCTCCCACTCATCCCTTACATGGTCACCATCAACATCTTCTGATGGATTGTATCGGCCGCCAGGCCATAC
>DRGV01000035.1 GCA_011049955.1 bacterium | reverse complement strand
TTTCCTAAGCCGCCATCTCCCTTGGTAGTTGCCTGGCAAGTTTAACAATCCTTAAGGCAAAGTTATAAAGCCTTTTCGAAAGGTCTTTTTTATGTTTGCCCTTTTCTTCATTATTAGCATCCATGCCTTCTCCTTGTTACTTGTTCACTGTTCCTTGTTACTTATTAATTGTTACTTGTTAATTGTTACTTGTTCCTTGAAGAAAGGGATTATTCCTTTCTTCTTGGCCAATGGTCGTCTCTTCCTCATGTCCCGGATAAATCTTTATCTCATCCCCTAAAGAAAGGAGCCTCTCTTTAATGGATTGAATGAGCATCCTATTTGAGGCTCCAGGAAGGTCTGTTCTCCCTATACTATTTCTTAGGAGAGTATCCCCGGTAAATAACCCATCATCTACTAAAAGACAGATGCTCCCCCTGGTGTGACCCGGGGTATGGATGACCTTAATCTTAAGATTTCCCAAAGGGATTATCTCCCCGTCTTTTAAGAACCTATCTGCTGGAGGAGATTTAGTCATCCTCCCCCAGAATATGGCTAAGTTTTTTACTGGAGAACCTAATAGATTTCTGTCATCCTTATGAATAAGAATCTTTGCTCCGGTTCTTTCTTTAATTTTTGCATTTGCTCCGATATGATCCATATGGCCGTGGGTATTAATGATATATATAACCTTTAGATTATTATCCTTTACTACCTTAAGAATCTCCTCTTCTTCTGCGCTGGGGTCGATGATGGCCGTCTCTTTCGTCTCTTCATCAGCAATGATGTAACAGTTGGCAAGCATATCACCAACCATAACTTTTCTTAAAAACATGAGTCTCACTTTCGTTCGACAAAATCCGAAATCCTAATATCGAAATACTAAACAATCTCTAAATCCAAATCTCAAATGTTCAAAACTTATGTTTTCTGCAGTATGGAACCAAAGATTTTCATAAGTTCTGTAGATTCTTGAATTAAACTATCCTTTTCTTTTTGCTCATCTTTCAGGGGTTCTGTTAATCTTAGCCAATATCTACCTTCCTTTGATTCTTTACGACAGATTTTAATTCTCATAGTAAAATCTTTTTTACTCAGGGCTTCATTGGCTTCAATGTAATTTGCTCCCACAGAACCTGCTGCCCTTACCAGTTGTTTCCCATTTTCAATATTGGAGATTGTCCTGGGGAGTTTATTGACATACTTGTTTACTCTCTTGGCGAAAAGAAAGGTTCTTTCTTCTAAGTCATATCGTCTTTGTTTTGGATTTTGAGTTTCGGTCATTCGAATTTGTTTAGGATTTCGGATTTCGTGCTTAGGATTTCAAATATGGGCATATCTTTAATAGTTTACAATAACTTATTTCAAAAGGCAAGCACTAATTTAATTTGTAGTTTACAGTAACCAGCGAACAGTAACCAGTTTTTTACTGTAAATTGTAAACTGGTAACTGGTTACTTCTTTTCCGTGTTTACGATGAAAGTGACTGGGCCATCGTTATGAATCTCCAAGAGCATCCTGGCCCCAAATACGCCACTTGCTACTTTGAGATTATATTCCTTCAAAAGGCTGATGAATTTTTCATATAACTCTTCTGCTTTCTTCGGTTCTGCTGCCTGGGTAAAACTGGGTCTTCTTCCCCTCTTAGTATCTCCATATAAGGTAAACTGGGATACGATTAAGGCCGCGCCCTTGATATCCAGCAGAGAGAGATTCACCCCGCCCCTTTTCAAGTGGTCGGGGTGAATCCTATTTTTTTCATCCTCGAATATTCTTAAGAGAACAATCTTATCTGCCAGGTACTTGGCATCCTCTTCCTGGTCATCCTTGCCTATTCCCAGGAGGATGACTATTCCTTGGCCTACTTCTCCGACTACCTTTCCTTCCACAGAAACCTTTGCCTCTTTTACTCTTTGAATAACGGCTCTCATTTTACTTGTTTTTCCTCTAAGTCCGTTTTCTTTGATCCGAGATGCTCGATCCTCGATCTTGGTCTAAAAATACAATCTGGCATCTGAGAAGCTAATATAAAAACCAGCATCCAGAATCAAGGATCGAATAATTACTTCATTATTTTCAGTAACTTCCTGTAGGTATCCTTGAGTAATTCCGGGATGATCTTGACCTGAGCGATGGTGGGCATAATATACTTCATCCGCCAGGACGCCCAAATAATATCCATTGCAACCTCTTTAAAAATACTCTAACAGATTACTTACGGCTGGAATGATTAAGTCCGGCTTGAATGCTTTGAAGTCTTCTTTTCTTTTCTTACCGCTTAGTACCGCTACTGTTTTTACGCCTACTTTCTTCCCCACTTTAATATCTATGGGATGGTCCCCAATCATAATCGTTTCTTCCGGCTTGCTCTTCAGAACCTTTAAGGCCCTTTCCAAACTATGAGGCTCAGGTTTGACCGGTCGAATGTCGTCCCGGGTCAATAGAAGGTCATAGATAAAATTATTCTTGCCTAATCCAATTCTTACCGCCTCTTTACAGTTTCGGGTAACAATCCCTATTCTTATTCCCCTCTCCTTTAATCTCTTCAGAGTCTGGCAGGCGCCAGGAACAACTTCGGCTTCTTTGGCAGCCGCTATCTCCCGCGCCCTTAAAAATCCCTCCGCTTCCTTGTTAAACCTTTTTGCCTCTTCTGGTTTATGCCCCATTAATTCTTGAGTTATTCTTTCCACCAATTCAATCAGAAAGAGGTCTTGATAGAGAGTAGGGTCTACACCATACCTCCTCACTATAGAATAGACTCCTCGATAAATCTTTGGGAAGTCTAAATTTAACTGAACCAGGGTCCCATCGAAATCGAAGAGAACGGTAGTAATCTTTTTAAAATCAATCATAGCAATTTATCTTTTCCTCGGATTTTACTCAAGAAAAGGATGGCATATGAAAGAGGCGAGAATAGCCAGCCCCTACCTTTAATTATTGTTTTTGCCTCTTTCAGATTTCTTAAGAATTCCTGGGGACTATTAAAATCCTCCAATTCCATATAGGCATTCCCTATCTCAGAAGCAAAGTGAGCATCGCTGCCTGCGGCAGTTACTATCCCGTTATCCTGAGCAAATTGGCTTGCCCTCTTGCCACTTCTCCTGAAGAAACTTCGGGCGTTAAAAACCTCTACGATGTCTATCTTTTTAGAAAACTCATATAATTCTTCACCTAAACTATTAGCGATGAGAGGGATGAAAGGATGGGGAATATAGACTAATCCCTCTTGCTCTTTAATCCTTCGTATCGTCTCCTCAGGGGACAATGAGTAAGGAATTCTTTCTTTCAGGAATAGGCCAATGATTTCACCCTTGGTAGTAAAGATTTCCTCTCCAGTAATTACCTTGATATTAGCATTTTTCTTCTCTATTTTCTCCCTTAGTCTCTCTGCTCCTTCAATCGTTCCATGGTCAGTAACTGCAATGGCATTGATGCCTTTTCTCTGACAGACTTTTATAATAGTATCTAATTTGAGATAACTATCTATAGAGTATTGGGTGTGAAGATGCATCTCCATTCTTAACATCATTTCCTCTTAAGAGGTCTCTGAAAAACTACTCAGAGACCTCTGATTACAGTGATTCAAAAGAATGATAACAGTGATTACTCGACGAGCATTTCATCGTTGTAATCTTTATCTTAATCGCCGTAATCAAGATTTCTATCTTTTTTAGAAATCTCCTTGAACTTCTTGGCAAAATCGAAGTACTCTAAGGCAGATTCTTTTAGTTTTTTAATCTCTTTCTGATTAAGTTTTCTTACCACTCTACCCGGAACCCCTAAGACCAGACTTCCTTCTGGAATTATCTTGCCTTCGGGAACTAAGCTTCCTGCGCCGATGAGACAACTCTTCTCTATCTTTGCTCCATCGAGAATAATGGCACCCATACCAATCAAGCAATTATTGGCAATCTTACAACCATGGATGATGGCCCCATGTCCTACAGTGACATAATCCCCCACTATTGCCGGCAGGCCCCAATTGACATGAATGAGCACCCCGTCCTGAATGCTGGAGCACTTCCCTATTCTAATTGGCTCAATATCGGCACGTAAAACAGCATTGGGCCAGATGCTGGAGCGCTCTCCAATACTTACCTCCCCAATCACCTGAGCACTCTCTGCAATGTAGACATCCTTGCCAATCTTTGGCTTCTTCCCCTCCAGAGCAATAATCATCTCTTACCTCCTTCGGAGGTAGTTTACAGTAACCAGCGAACAGTAACCAGCATGAATAAATTCCAAATCCCAAATTACAAATCACAAACAAATCACAAATTCAAATGACCGAAATTACAAACAAAGGCTCGCTATAAGTTTTTTATTTTGGTCATTGTGATTTTGGAATTGTATATTGTTTGCCCCTCGCTTCGCTCGGGATATTGCCTATCCCGAATGTATATGAGGGATGAGTTGTTGCTTGGTGCTTGTAATTTTACTGTTAACTGGTTACTGGTTACTCTGGCATTAACTGTTAATCCTTTTAAATTGACACCCCTTTCTTAAAGGGCAGGGTTGACAGTTGGGTTTTGTTTTGCAGTAGTTCTTTCCTAATTCAACAATAAGAGCGTGGAATTCTTGATAGAGTTCTAAATCATTGGGAAGATAGTTCTCAAAATATCTTCTCAGGTCTTCATACTTGTCTAAATTTGTCATACCCAATCTATGGGCCATTCTCTTAGTATAGGCATCGATGACGAAGACCGGTTTATTCGCAGCATAGAGGATGATGGAATCCACGGTCTCCAGGCCAAGACCTTTTAAAGAGAGTAATTCTTCTCTTAGGTTCGGGATAGGTTGTGAAAATAATTTATCTAAATCATCCCCGTAATTTTTGTAGATATACTGGCAGACCCCTCTTAACCTCTCTGCCTTCTGGTGGAAGTATCCCGCAGGACGGATGACCTTTTCCAAGCGTCTAAGATTTACCCTGGCCAAGGAAGAGATGTCCAGGAGATTATCCTCCTTTAGACTATCTATCGCCTTCTCGACATTCCTCCAGGTCGTCTGTTGAGTGAGAATGGCACCGACGATTACTTCAAATGGAGTATCCGCTGGCCACCAGTGCTGCCTGCCAAAATGCTTCAGAAGTCTCTTATAAATCTGAACAAGAGTCACTATATTACTTTCCTACTTTCCTACTTTCCTACTTTCCTACTTTCCTACTTTCCTTCTACTTTTAAGAATTGAACCGGCTTGACGATTTTTATTCCTCTGAATTTTCTCAAAACAAGAAGATGCCTATCAGAAGTAATGATGTAATCTGCCTTTCCTGCCAGGGCGCAGGATAGGAACTTATTATCCTCTGGATCTTCACAGACCATGTTTACCCTCGGTGCCTTCTTAGCTAAAATAGCCTGAAAGATAATCTTATCCATTTTCTTCCGGAAGCTCTTCCGGGCTGAAATGTTGCGCAGGATGAGTGAGAATTCTTTCAAGATGTGAGAGGTAAGGACTAATACCAATTTTTTTCTCTGGCAGAGTTCCAAAATCGTGTTCGAAGCACTCCCCGGATTGAAGTGGGCGGCTACTAAAACATTAGTATCCAGAACCACCCTGATCTTCGCCAGACCGAGAATCTTAAGAATTCTTTTCATACTTGAGGATGTCTTGTTACCAGAGCAAACAGAAAACTAACAGCCAAGAGGATGAACCATCCAATAAGACAAACCCCTACTGCCCGACCAGTGCTCTTATAATCCAGGGCCTGTCTGACAGCAATTACCATAGCAACAAGCATCCAGATGGAAGCCACAAGAAAGACGATATTTCTTAGCCCTGGCATAATACCCAGGACCCGAATTAATCCCGGCGAACTGGAGAATCCAATAGTGCGCAGAAGTTCCCCAACATCCGCCTTGGTCTGGGGCTCGGGAAGGAGTTTGGTCCCTATCCAGTAAGTAAGGAAGGCCCAGATGTACCATCCAATAAGTGCTCCTACGGTTCCGGTAACAATGCCCATAGGCCCTCGAATAGCAATGGTCCCAATACCAGCCGCTATACTAGAGAGCACTACTACTCCCATGGCCTGTCCCATGGCTGTTTTATCTGCTTCCACTTCCTCATAGAGGCTGACATCTAACTTCGCTGCCCGAATAATCCTATTTCCAAGACCTGTCATTTATCTCACCTCCCTTTTTTCAACACAGATTTTCACAGATTTATAACAGATTAACACAGATCACAGATACTGGATGCTCGATCCTGGATCCTTGATCCTTGTTCTTGATAACTTGATTGCTCGATTGCTTAATTGCTGTCCCACTTTCTCACCTGCTCACTTTCTCACTTTCCTACTCCCCGAGTCCTAATAGTTCGAGGGTAGGCGGAAGATTTCGTTCCTTAATTTTCTGAACTCAAAGTGGGCCTGATTTAACTCTCGCTCCTTTTCCCCAAAAGCGGATTCTTCCTTACTAAGATTAATCTCTATAGCACGTAGTTTCAATCTTTCTCCCTCATAGGCTGCAGGCTTTACTCTAGGCAGAAGAGACCAGAGTCGATCGAGCTGTCCGCGGTATTTACTGATTCTTCTCTTCCATCGCCATAGTTTAAAACCCCCGTAAAGGAGTCCCACTTTAGCCAGGATAAAGGGAAAAAGGGCTAAGAAACGATCCAAAAAATACATAAAATAATGTTGGAGTTTGTTTTGTTCTTTTGTTTTTTCTGCCACAGATTCTGCCTCCCCTAATTGCTTCTCAGGATAATCTTTTCTCATTCTAAAGGAATCTCTACTTTTCTGCGCAGTTTCTTCTTCTCTGCACGCCTCTTCTTTTCCTTTGAGATATTTTCCTTTTTTGCCCGGGATATCCTGGTAGGAATGCGTGGTTTCTTTCTCTTATTGAGTTTTGTCAATCTCTTCTGTAATCTTTCGAAGGCTAGTTCCTTATTCCTTGCCTGATAGCGATGTTCGGTAGCAGTGACCGTAACTCCCGATGGTATGTGATGGAGCCTTACGCAGGTCTCTTTCTTATTCCTCCTCTGTCCTCCCGGACCTCGCCCGCAATAGAGATAAACCTTGGTCTCCCTTTTGAGACTTCTTAGATCAGTATGAAATTTCATTTTCTTATTCATCAATGCCTCAACGGGCTAAACGGACTAAACGGGCTCAACGGATTAAACGATAATGGCTTCATAGCAATTACTCCCCAATAATCTTAACGAGAACCCTCTTTCTTCTCTGGCCATCGAACTCCCCATAGAATATCTGCTCCCAGGGACCGAAGTCCAATCTGCCCTCGGTAATGGCCACCACCACCTCCCGACCCATAATAGTTCTCTTCAAATGGGCATCGCCGTTATCCTCGCCGGTCTGGTGGTGCTTATAGGCCTTACCATAAGGGGCTAATTTCTCCAGCCACTCTTCAAAATCCTGATGTAGTCCACTCTCATTATCATTGATGAAGACGCTGGCCGTAATGTGCATGGCATTGACCAGACAGAGACCTTCCTTTATTCCACTCTTCCGTATTGCCTCCGCAACCTGTGGGGTAATATTAACCAGTTCCTTTCTTTTTTTGGTATTGAACCACAGCTCTGCCCGGTAAGATTTCATATAAATCCCCTCCTTGTTTTTCATTTTTCACTGATCTTCTTTCCCACTTTCCCCATTTCTTTGTCTTTCCGTCTCACTGTCCCACGGTCAAACTGTCTTGCAGCCTGCAGCCTGTAGCAGCTTGCGGCCTGTTCTCTACTTACCCATAAATTGTAAAACTATTCTTCTCTCACGCGGTCGGTTGTCAAACTCTGCCAGAACTACCTGTTGCCAGGTTCCCAGGATAAGTTTATTATCTGCAAAAGGAATTACCAGACTAGACCCCTGCAGAGCAGCCCGCAGGTGACTGAAGCCATTGGCATCTCCCCAGGTCTCATCATGGGCATAGCGTCGGTCGGAAGGAACAAGCTTCTCCCACAAATCCCGGATATCCTTAATTAGTCCCGGCTCATATTCAAAAGTGGTTATGGCTGCCGTTGAACCCACCACAAAGACCGCGAGGGTACCATTCTTCATTTTAGTCTTACTCAGAATCTTGTGGAGTTGGGCAGTAATATCTATTAATGTTCCATCACCTTCTGTATTTAGATTCAAATATTCAGTAACTACCCTTATGCCATCCTCAGCTGCTTTCTCTTTTCCCAAAGCCTTCTTTTTCAAATCAGGCATAATCCTTCCTCATATTCTGTAAGGATAAATTTTAATTCTCTGTCTGGGGTAAATTCTATCTGATTTCAGGTTATTCCATTTCTTTAGCTGCCACACGCTTACTCTCTGACGGTGGGCAATTCTGCTTAAAGTATCGCCTTTTTTTACCATATAAACGATGATTTTTCTCTTTTTAATCTCCTTTTTAGATAAATATCTTTTCTCTTCTGGTAGTAAAGCAAGGTTTTTTAAAAATACCCCCTTCTTACCTGGAGGTAATTTTAGCGTGTATTTCTTTTTATCAGGCGGGGTACACAACTGCCGTAATTCCGGATTAAGCTCCTGTATTTCTTTTAGACTACTTTCGGCGCATTGGGCCACCAATCTTAAGTCCATAGAGCCATTTATGGTTACTTCTGCCCAGGAAGGTTGTTCTTCAAGGTTAAGAGTAAAGCCAAAGATCTCTGGCTCCTTAATAATGAATATAGCGGCCATTATTTTGGGAACATAGTTCTCTGTTTCCCGGGGTAAAGACAGGGCCCAGTAGTCCCGGGTTCCCGCTTTATTTATTGCCTTTGCTACTCTATATCTACCACAGTTATAGCCCGCTAATGCCAGTTCCCAGGAACCAAACCTTTCATATAAATCCTTTAGTTCCCGGGCTGCTGCCCGGGCAGACTTCTCCGGATCTCTTCTCTCATCATACCAGTAGTTTATCTCCAGTCCATTGGCCCTTGCGGTATGCTTGATAAACTGCCAATGGCCCACCGCTCTCTTGGGAGAGTGGGCGAAGGGATAATATCCGGATTCTACTATGGCCACATAGGCCAAGTCTTCTGGCAGGGATGCCTCGCGAAAGATTTCCTTTACTCTTGGAATATATTGCTCTGACCTCTTTAACGACCGGGAAAAGTATTTTCTATCCCTTACCGTATAGTAGTCTATCCATTTCTCTACCCTGGCATTCCAGACCAGCGGAAAGAGGCTACTCTTAATGTTGGCTACTTCTAATTTGTCGTTCTGATTTATCTTAAGACGTAAGAGAGCAAACTCTCCCAAAAGATAATCGTATTCTTCTCTTTCTAAATCTTTCTTCAATTTTAAAAGGGATTCCATTCCCAGATCACATTTCTCTTTTGCCTTTTCAATATTCTTCTTATTTAGAGCCTCTTTGCTTTCCTGTAATAATTTCTCTATTGGTCTAACCTTTCTTTCTACTTTTGCGGAATTAATTTCTTTTGCTTCGAGAACGACACTACCCATAAGAATAGTTATCAGCAAGAAACAAAGACCTATTTTAAGGTATCGGAACTTTAACAAGTAAAAGACGGGGCAAGCGAAGCGCGCCGTTGTTTTCTTCATAAGATATCTTCCTTACTTTCTAAAAACTACTTATTACTTCTACCAATTCAGGAGGCATCATCCATACTAAAGACCACTTCCCCTCTTTTCGCTCCAGACAGACCACGCCCCCTGGCCGGAAGGTAATTGACCAGGAGGATTCATCCCCCACCAAGAGTAGAGATACCAATCTCTGCAAGAAGGGTAGATGGCCCACAATCATCACATCCTTCACCCGACTATTGAGCTCTTCCAGCCATTTATCTACGGGATCATTGGGGGCCAGACCCCCCTGCTTT
>DRGV01000034.1 GCA_011049955.1 bacterium | reverse complement strand
GATTAGATCCTGGTAATAGAAAGTACCGTAAGGCCGATTCATTGCTTTCAGAATCTTATCGTCTCCACTCTGCAGGGGGATATGGAGATGATGGCAGACCTTGGGAAGCTGAGCAATCCTATCCATTAATTTCTCATTTAAGTCCCTGGGTTCTATAGAACTCAATCTAATGCGCTTCAGGCCTTCTATTCCAGAGACTCTTCCTAAGAGTGCAGCAAAAGTGAGGCCATTAATAAGATCCTCACCCCAGGAACCCAAACGGATGCCGGTGAAGACAATCTCCTTAAAGCCGTTTCTTATCAGCCCCTTTATCTCCTCCAGGATATTCTCTAAGGGTCGTGACCTCTCTTTCCCCCGCACATAAGGGATGATGCAGTAGGAGCAATAGTTTTGACAGCCGTCCTGTATCTTGACGAAGGCCCTTGTGTGCGAATGGTGTTTGCTTACTGAAAGTGTATCATATCTTGAGTAAGAGTCAATATTTTCTACAAAGACTTCTGGTCTTGAGTTCTTTTTTATCCCATCCCGATTTATCGGGATGGGGCTCCCGCCGTTAAGAAAGGAGGTTATTCTAATCTTCTCCCCATTTCCTAAGATTAAGTTCACCCCTTGAATCTCGGCAATCTTTTGTGGAAATCTCTGGGCGTAGCAGCCGGTAACGGCAACCAGGGCCGCTGGATTCTTTTTGATGACGTTTCTTATATATTGACGAGATTTTTGATCGGCTCGATTGGTTACCGTACAGGTGTTGATGATATAAATATCTGCTCCCTCTTTGCTGGATACTATTCTGTAATCCTTCGTCAGGACCTCTCGCATGGCCTGGGTATCGTATTGGTTCACTTTGCAGCCCAGAGTATGGAAGGCAACGCTTCTCATCCCATATCACCCAGTTCATATAATATCACAGTTAAAGTAACTAATCCTGCAGTTTCAGTGCGCAGAAGTCTTGGGCCAAGGCTTACTGGAATCGCCCCCTTCTCCTTTGCTGCCTCTACTTCTTCGGAAGTAAATCCTCCCTCTGGGCCGATAAAGACCGTGATGTGTGATGTGGAATGTGGGATGTGAGATGTATGACGTTTTAAAACTTGCTTGAGGCTGGTGGAGGTCTCTTCTTCCCAGGGAATTAAGTTAAGGCTTTCTCTATTTAAATTATCAAGAGCTTGGATAAAAGAGATGACTTCTTTGACCGCTGGAATGATTGCTCTGCCGGATTGCTTTGCGGCCTCAAGGGCAATCCTCTGCCAGCGATTCCTTCGTGCTCTTGACTTCTCTTCATTCAACTTAACAACCGTTCTCTGGGTGATGACGGGGATTATTTTCTTCACTCCCAGTTCCGTGACTTTCTGAACGATGAAGTCCATCTTATCAGACTTGGGTATTCCCTGAACCAAGGTTATTTCAATTGGTGGCTCGGTATCTAATCTACTCTCTTCTAAGATTTTCCCGATTACTTCTTTTTTGCTGGATTGAATTATTTCCGTTAAGTATTCCTTTCCTTTCCCAGTGAAAATCTTTATTTTATCTTTCTCTTTTAATCTCAAAACCTGAGCGATATGTCTTGCTTCATCCCCTTTTATGGTGACTTTATTTTCTCTGATATTCTTTTCCTCAACAAAAAAACGCCTCAAAAATCCCTCCGGATTTAGTCTTATGGTCGTATTGTCGTATGATCGTATGGGCTTGACTATCAGACTATCAGACTGCCTTATTCTTCTTTGCCTTTAAGTGTATCTCTTATCTTATCAAGAACGCCCTTTTTGGAAACAGAGAGTTTCTCGCCACCTGCCTTGGCAAATTCTTTTAAGATCTCTTTTTGCTTTTCATTGAGTCTGGTAGGAACCTTAATGATGACCTTTACGTACTCATCACCCTTACCATGGCCATGGAGGAAAGGAACCCCCTTCCCCCTTAATCGAAAAACCCTATCCGTCTGGGTTCCCGGAGGAATCTTCATGACCGCCTTCGCCTCTAAAGTGGGAACCTCAATTTCCCCTCCCAAGACAGCGGTAATAAAACTAAGAGGTACTTCGCAGATGAGGTCATTTCCTTCCCGTTCAAATATCCTGTGGGACTTTACCCGGGTGACGACATAGAGGTCGCCAGAGGGACCGCCCAGTTCTCCTGCTTCGCCTTTTCCCTTTACCCGGATCGAGGTTCCACTATCCACACCGGAAGGAATCTTTAAAGATATTCGGGAAGCCTTCTTGACCTTTCCCCTGCCATGACACTGGTGGCAGACCTCTTCAACTACCTCCCCGGCTCCGTGGCACCGGGAACAGGTGTTAACAGTAGCGAACTGGCCAAATATAGAACTGGTAACTTGTCTAACCTGTCCTTGGCCCTGGCACTGGGAACAGGTCTTCTTTCCCGTTCCGGGTTTTGCCCCGCTTCCTCTGCAAGTAGGACAGGTGATGGTATGATAAATATCTATCTTCTGTTCGCATCCCCTAACGGCCTCTTCCAGGGTAATATCTAAGAGATACTCTAAGTCCGCACCCCGGCGAGGCCTTCTTGCTACCCGAGTGCCGAATAAATCAGAAAAAATATCCGTAAATGTTCCGCCAGAACCAAAGCCTCTTAGAATATCCTCAAAGCCCCGGCCACCAAAAATATTTCCAAAGTCAGCCCCTCTAAAAATATCCTGATAGGTATACTGTCCATCGATACCCGCATGGCCAAACTGGTCATAGGTCGCTTTTTTCTTTGGGTCGGATAAGACAGCATAGGCCTCAGATATCTCTTTAAACCGCTCCTCTGCCTCTTTCTTCTTATCAGGGGCCACCCTGTCTGGATGGGTTTGTAGGGCCAGGTCTCTATAGGCCTTCTTTATCTCCTCTGAAGAGGCACTCCGATCTATGCCCAGTATTTCGTAATAGTCACGCTTAATAGTCATCTCTTCGCTTCGCTTGAGAGTGATTACAGTGATAAAATCTGATTACGGTGATAAAACCATCACTGCCATCATTTCTATTCTTTCTTCTCGTCTTCCTCTTTGTACTCCGCTTCTATGATGTCTTCTCCTTCTTTTGCTTTTTTAGGTTCCTCCTCCCTGGATTTCTCCTCTTTGGGTTTTTCTTCTCCCGCTTCTGCGGGACCCCGCCCTGGCGGTGGTTTCGCCTTCTTGGCTTGCTCAGCGGCCTTCTTCTGGGCCTCTTTATAGACCTCTTCTGCTAACTTATGAGAGGCCTTGCCCAGCTCCTCAGAGGCCTTCTTAATTTTTTCTATATCCTTTCCTTTCAGAGCCTCTTTAAGGTTATTCGAGGCATCCTCTATCTTCTTCTTCTCAGAAGCGCTTACCTTATCTCCATAGTCTTTTAAGGACTTCTCTACTGAATAAACTAAAGTGTCTGCCTGATTCCTTACCTCTGCCTCTTCCTTCCTCTTCTTATCTTCAGCCTCTTTTGACTCGGCCTCCTTGACCGCCTTCTCGATCTCCTCCTCCGTCATCTTCTGAGAAGTAATCTTAATGGACTGCTCCTTTCCCGTTCCTAAGTCTTTGGCAGATACATGGACGATGCCATTGGCATCGATATTAAAGGTGACCTCAATCTGAGGAATCCCTCTTGGTGCCGGAGGGATACCTACCAAATCGAACTTCCCTAAGGATTTATTATCTTGGGCCATCTCCCTCTCTCCCTGTAAGACGTTGATGGTCACCGCTGGCTGATTATCTGCTGCAGTAGAGAAGATCTGAGACTTCTTGGTGGGAATGGTAGTACTCTTAGAGATGAGAGGAGTTCTAATCCCTCCTAAGGTCTCAATGCCTAAAGTAAGAGGAGCAATCTCTAAAAGCAAAACATCTTTAACCTCACCGGTCAATACCCCGGCCTGAATGGCGGCTCCCTCTGCCACTACCTCATCTGGATTGACATCCTTACGGGGCTCCTTACCAAATATCTTCTTCACTGTCTCTATTACTAAAGGCATCCTAGTCTGGCCACCAACCAAGATCACCTCATCAATATCAGAAGGGGATAGTTTGGCATCGGCCAAAGCCTGTTCACATGGTCCAATGGTTTTCTCAACCATATCTGAGACCAGTTGCTCCAACTTGGCTCTGGTCAGTTTCTTAACTAGATGCTTGGGCCCGGTTTGGTCTGCAGTAATAAAGGGAAGGTTAATCTCTGTCTCTAAAGTAGTTGAAAGCTCGCACTTTGCCTTCTCCGCAGCCTCCCTTAATCTCTGTAAGGCCATTCTATCTTGCTTTAAATCAACCCCCTGCTCTTTTTTGAACTCATCACAGAGCCAATCGATTACCTTTTGATCGAAATCGTCTCCTCCCAAGTGGGTATTCCCATTGGTAGACTTTACCTGGAAGGCGCCTTTGCCCATATTTTCCAAGATGGAGATATCGAAGGTCCCTCCTCCCAGATCGAAGACGGCGATCTTCTCCTCTTCCTTTTTATCCAATCCGTAAGCTAAGGAGGCAGCGGTAGGTTCATTGACAATCCTTAAGACTTCCAGCCCCGCAATCTTGCCGGCATCTTTGGTAGCTTGACGTTGATCATCCCGGAAATAGGCGGGAACGGTAACCACCGCCTGAGTGACCTTTTCTCCTAAATATCTCTCTGCATCAGCCTTCATTTTGGCCAGAATCATACCCGATATCTCAGGAGGAGAATAGACCTTATCCCTTATTTTAACCCTCACATCGTTATGGGGTCCTTCCACCAATTCAAAAGGTAGTATCTTCTTATCCCTCTCTACCTCTTCCTCATGGAAACGGCGGCCCATCAACCTCTTGATGGAAAAAACGGTATTCTCTGGATTGATAACAGACTGTCTCTTAGCAGGAAGGCCCACTAATTTCTCCCCAGTCTTGGTAAAGGCAACCACGGAAGGAACAGTCCGCGGGCCTTCAGAAGAAGCGATGACTGTGGGCTTCCCTCCTTCCATAATAGAGACTACAGAGTTTGTGGTCCCCAAGTCAATTCCAATTACTTTAGCCATGATTAACCTCCTCTACCCGGTTTCGTCAGGTAATTCCAAATTTTAAATTTCAAACCCAAAAGTTATTTTGAGCTTTGATTTTTGCCACCATTGGCGAGCCTCGCCTTTGGCGGGAGTTTTGAGTTTACCGTATCTTCTCCTTTTGTGGTCTTTGCGGTTGCAACCTTCACCTGGGCGGGTCTGACAACTTTGTCACCCAGGGTATATCCTTTGCGTAGTTCCTCAACTATAAATTCTTCCAGATGTTTATCGGTCTCCTCATGTATTATTGCCTCATGGATATGGGGATCGAACTTCTTTCCTTTGGTCTCAATAACTTCCAAACCCTCCTTCTTCAGGATATTGTGGAACTGCCTCTCTATCAGTTCTATTCCTTCTATTATCTTCTTGGGCTCTGTGGCGTTCTTCACATGATGGAGAGCCATCTCGAAGTTATCCAGGATGGGTAGAAATTCGTAGATCAAATCCTCTTTTGAAAATTTGATAAAGTCTTCCCTTTCCCTCTCTACTCTCTTCCTATAATTTTCAAAGTCTGCCGCCAGCCTCTGGAGATGCTTCTTATATTCAGCAGCTAATCTGTGCTCTCTGTCCAATTCATGCTTGAGCTGGACTAATTTTTCCCGGGGCTTCTTTTTTATCTTCTCTTTATCTGACAT
>DRGV01000033.1 GCA_011049955.1 bacterium | reverse complement strand
TATCTGAGGGTTGATCTGACAAAGGAGAAGTTCACTATCCTACCTACCCCTGAAGAGTGGAAGAGAAAGTATTTAGGTGGGTTAGGAATAGGAGCTAAGATTATGTGGGATGAGGTGCCTCCAGAGGTCAAACCACTCTCTCCCCAGAATAGGATCATCTTTGCTACTGGCCCGGTGAATGGGACTCTATTTCCTCCCTCGGGAAGATATGAGGTCATCTCAAGATCTCCCTTAACCGGCTGGTGGGCCCACGCCTCTGCTGGTGGATTCTTCGGCCCGGAGATGAAATATGCCGGATATGATCTCATTATTATCCAGGGAAAAGCGAAGAGACCAGTCTATTTACATATCGATAATGATTTAATCGAACTAAGGGATGCCAAACGGCTCTGGGGTAAGAATGTCATCGAAACTACCGACCGGATTGTGGAGGAACTCAAAGACCCTGACGTCAAGGTGGCTTGTATCGGTCAGGCGGGTGAGAACCTGGTAAAGTATGCCTGCATTATGAGCGATTACTTCCGGGCAGTGGGAAGAACGGGAATGGGCGCTGTCTTAGGTTCAAAGAATTTGAAGGCCATTGCCATAAGGGGAACCAAGGGGATAAAGATCGCCAATAAAGAAAAGTTCAATAGATTATTAGAAGATGCCTTCAGGCGCCATTCCCCACAAGGAAGATACTGGAATTATATTGAGAGCTTCCGCAAGTATGGAACCTTCTCTTTAACAGATTGGGAAAACGCTATCGGAAGACTTCCCACCAAGAACCACTGGACAGGCTACTTTGAGAATGCTGACGAGACCATCGGGATGGTGCCCATGAAGAAGAGACATTATAAGCGTCATGCCTCCTGCTTCGGCTGCGGGATACAGTGTAAGTATTCCTCCATTGTCAGAGAAGGGAAGTATGCTGGAACAGAGTCTGAGGGCCCGGAGTATGAGACCGTAGAAGGCTTCACCTCCAACTTCTTATCTACCGATACCAATGCTTTGATTCGGGCCAATTACCTCTGCAATATCTATGGGATGGATACTATCTCTGTCAGCCACACCATCTCCTGGGCCTATGAATGCTATGAGCATGGTATTCTAACTAAGAAGGATACTGATGGTAGAGAACTTGTTTGGGGCGAGGATGGAATGAATGATGTTATTGAATTATTAGAAGAGATTCCTTTCCGAAAGACGAAGTTCGCCAGTCTCTTGGCAGAAGGCTCACGGGAGGCAGCCCGCAGGACGGGAAAGGGAAGCGAGGCCTATGCCATCCATGTCAATGGATTAGAGGCCTCTGGTCAAGATGGAAGACCCCATAAGTCCTTAGGTTTAACCTATGCCATCAATGTCCGGGGAGCGGATCACTTAACCTCCCTTTCCAGTCTCGATGAGTTGGGCTATAAAGATGAGATTAGGAGGAGGTATAAGAAGGAGACGGTTGATGTCTTAGCAGATAAATTGGATGAGAAGTATAAGGGCTACCTGGTAGCAGATATGGAGGAGTTATATGCCCTCTGTGACTCTGCTCTATTATGCAAGTATGGTGTCATGTGGCCTCCCATCTACTATCATCAGGACTTTGGCAAGATCATCTCAGCCATTACCGGCTTTACCGAGTATGAGAATCCGAAGGAACTGAGTAAATTAGCCAGGAGAATCTGTCATTTGAGGCGGGCCTTCAATGTCAGGCTTGGCTGGTCGAAGAAGAACGATGCCCTCCATCCTCGAATTGCAGAGGAGCCCATGCCCACTGGCCCGGCAAAGGGACAAGTAGTTCATCTGGAGCCTATGTTGAGGGAGTACTATCAAGTAAGAAAGTATGATTGGAAGACCGGTTATCCTACTAAGAGAGAATTGGAAGATGTTGGATTGGGGAATGTAGCAAAGGAACTAAAGAGAAGGAAGAAGTTAATTTCTGTATATAGAGGCAAGAAAGCCTTTGACATTAAGAAAAGATGATTACAGTGATTAAAGAAACGATTATGGCGATATAATCACCAATGAGATTAAAGTTCTATACCTTCATTATCACTGTAATCATTCCTTTCATCATCGTAATTATTGTTTTCAATCACCGTAATCATTTTAAAAATCACCGTCATCATCCCGAACAGCGTGAGGGAAAATGAGAAAGATTGATAGAATTATAAAAAGATATAAGAAGAATGAAGGAGCACTGGTACCCCTTCTTCAGGATGTAATGAAAGAGTATGGTTATCTTCCAGGAGAGACCCTAAAGAGAATTGCTCAAAAGTTAGCTATCCCTCTCTCCCGGGTCTATGGCCTGGCCACCTTCTATAAATCCTTTAGCCTCACGCCAAGAGGAAAGCACCTGATAAGTGTCTGCCTGGGAACCGCCTGTCATGTGAGAGGGGCTCCCCGCATTGTGGAGAAGTTAGAGAGGGATTTAAAGGTAAAGGCAGGAGAAACAACTAGAGATTTAAAATTTACCTTGGAAACGGTCAATTGTCTGGGAGCTTGTGCTTTAGGCCCTTTGATAGTCATCGATGGAAAATACTATGGTCGCATGAACTCTGCCAAAATGGATAAAGTTTTGAAAGAGTCTTTTAAATGAAACTAAGGAAACCATCTGATTTAGTGAGAGCGGGAAAGTCGATTCAATCTCGCTATGACCCAAAGAAGACCTGTATTACTGTCTGCTGCGGGACAGGATGCATCGCTTCTGACGCCCGGGACGTGGCAGAGGCCTTTAAAAAAGAGATTGACAAAAGAGGCCTGAGACCCAGGGTTAATCTCCGAATAACCGGATGCCATGGATTCTGTGAAAAAGGGCCATTAGTAGTCATCTATCCGAAAAGAATTTTTTATCGAAGAGTAAAAATACAAGATGTAAAAGAAATCATCTCTCAAACCATCATTAACGGAAAAATAATCGATCGCCTCCTCTACGTTGATCCTACTACGGGAAAAAAGATTATTTGTGAGGATGATATTCCTTTCTACAAGAAGCAGAAGCGCCTCATCTTCGGAAATAATGGAAGGATTGACCCTACAAAGATAGGTTATTACATCGCCCTTAATGGCTATGCTGCTCTTGCTAAAGTATTGTATAAAATGAACCCCCAACAAGTAATCGATGAGATAAAGAGGTCCGGCCTTAGAGGACGAGGAGGGGCTGGCTTTCCTACGGGAGTGAAGTGGGAACTCTGCCGCCAACAGAAAGAGAGCCCTAAGTATATTATCTGTAATGCAGATGAGGGAGACCCGGGTGCCTTTATGGATCGTAGTCTCTTGGAAGGAAATCCCCACTCTGTCTTGGAAGGAATGATTATTGGGGCCTATGCCATTGGAGCTAAAGAAGGATACATCTATGTGCGTAATGAATATCCCTTGGCAATCAAGCATCTCACCATTGCCTTGAGACAGGCTCAGGAATGGGGATTATTAGGCAAGAATATTTTAGGCACCAATTTTAGTTTCAGGATTAAGATAAATAGAGGAGCCGGAGCCTTTGTCTGTGGTGAGGAGAGTGCTCTCATGGTCTCTATCGAAGGCAAAATGGGAGAGCCCCGACCTCGCCCTCCCTTTCCGGCGGAGAGTGGTCTGTGGGGAAAGCCCACCAATATTAATAATGTCAAGACTTGGGCCAATGTTCCCCTGATCATTAATAAGGGTGCCAAGTGGTATTCTAAGATAGGAACCGGGACCAGTAAAGGAACCATGATCTTCTCTTTGGTGGGAAAGATTAATAATACTGGATTAGTCGAAGTGCCTATGGGTATCTCTTTAAGAAAGATGGTCTATGAGATTGGGGGTGGTATCCCTGATGGAAAGAGATTCAAGGCCGTTCAAACCGGTGGCCCCTCTGGAGGATGTATCCCAGCGAGATTGATTGATCTTCCCGTTGATTATGAGAAGTTGACCGAGGCCGGCTCCATGATGGGTTCTGGTGGGATGGTGGTTATGGATGAGGATACCTGTATGGTCAATGTGGCTAAGTATTTTCTATCCTTTACCCGGGATGAATCCTGCGGCAAATGCACCCCCTGTCGGGAAGGAATTAAGAGGATGTATGAAATCTTAGATGATGTTACTAAAGGGAAAGGAAAAGAGTCCGACCTAAAACTATTAAAAGAATTGGCAGAGATAGTAAAAGATTCCTCCCTCTGTGGATTGGGCCAGACAGCGCCCAACCCGGTCCTTACCACCTTAAGATACTTTCGAGACGAGTATTTAGCTCATATTAGAGATAGAAGATGTCCGGCTGGTGTCTGTCAAGACTTGATTCGCTACTCAGTCATTAGAGAAAATTGCGTTGGTTGTCAGGTCTGCAATAAAGTCTGCCCCACGAAAGCAATAAGTGGCAAGAAAAAAGAGCCCCAGAAGATTGACCAGAAGAAGTGCATCAAATGTGGTGCCTGCTATGATGCCTGTAAGTTTG
>DRGV01000032.1 GCA_011049955.1 bacterium | reverse complement strand
GTGGATAGGGAGGCATGGCCCAGTAATTCTTGAACACTACGCAAATCTGCTCCGGCATCTAGAAGATGAGTAGCAAAAGAATGTCTCAGGGTATGGGGGCTTATCTTCTGGGAAAGGGAGGCTTTCTTAATATACTTATCTAAAAGTCTCCTGATACTTCTTGCCGATATTCGAGCACCGGATTTATTCAAAAAGAGTCCCTTCTCTCCTTCCCCTGGATGGAGGGTCTCCCTTCTCTTTAGATATTTGTAAAGAGCCCGGGTAGCCTCTGTCCCAAAGGGTACCAACCTCTCCTTCCTTCCCTTACCCCATACCTTGGCGACCCCTCCCAAGAGGTCAATACTATTCACATTTAGACCCACCAGTTCGCTTACCCTCATTCCTGTGGCATACAAGAGCTCTAAGATAGCCCGATCGCGTAGGCCCAGGATATTCCTCTCATCTGGAGACTCTAATAGAGTAAATGTCTCCTTCAGGTCTAAGAACTTGGGAAGTCTCTTAGCAATCTTGGGGGTTCTCGTTCCCAGGGCAGGATTGATTTCCAGATCCTCCTCCCGACAGAGGAATCGGAAGAAGGAGCGCAGGGTGGCCAGCTTCCTTGCCATGGTAGTGTGAGAAAGCCCCCTCTTCTGTAAGGAAGCTAAGAAGCGCCTGATGATTAGATGGTCAATATATCTTATCCTGAGGGGTATTTTTTCTTTCTTTAGAAAATTCAAGAAGTCATCAAGGTCACTTGAGTAACTCTTCAGGGTATGGGGAGAGACGTTCTTCTCCCCCCTTAGATAGTTGCTAAACTTGGTAATATATTCTTCCATCTAATCTCCTGTAAGGTGATATTAAGTAGCATTGAACAATGAACATTGAACAATTGTTACTTGTTACTTGTTCACTGTTACTTGTTACTTATTATTTGTTCACTGTAAGAACAATCCTTATTGGCACATTTAATATATCTGCCCTTGCTCTTGCTATATCTTTCAACTAAAAAAGAGTCGCATTCTGGGCAACTTTTACCCGTTGGCCTATCCCAGGAGAATAAGTTGCATTCCGGATAATTGCTACAGCCATAGAAGGTCCTTCTCCTCTTGGTCCTCCTCTGGACTATCTCCCCATCACAACCCTTCTTGGGACAGTCTATTCCTATGGTGAGGGGTCGGGAATTCTTGCATTTAGGGAAGCTGGAACAAGCTAAGAACTTTCCAAAGCGGCCATGTTTTATGACCATGGGTGAGCCGCATTTCTCGCAGATCTTATCCGTCTTCTCCTCAAGTTCCTTTTTTACATACCTCATCTCTTTCTGGGCTCGGGAGAGATCAGAGGCAAAAGGACCATAGAAGGAGTGCAAAAGGTTTACCCAGTCCTCCTTCCCTTCCTCTACTTTATCTAACCTCTCCTCCATCTGAGAGGTAAATTTAACATTCAGGATATCAGGAAAGCTCTTGATCAGTAGTTCAATAACCATCTCCCCTAAAGGAGTAGGATGAAAGTTTCCCTTATGGCTTTCAACATAGTCCCGGCTCCTGATGACCTCCATGATGGAGGCATAGGTTGAAGGGCGACCGATCCCTTCCTCCTCTAAGGTCTTGATGAGGCTGGCCTCTGAAAACCGAGGGGGTGGTTGGGTGAAGTGCTGGGCAGGAAGAACCTCCAATAACTTTAGGGCCTCTTTCTCTTTCAGGGCGGGCAGGGGTTTTTCTTTAAAGGCCTTATCCCCAGGATAGAGAGAAAGGAATCCTTCAAATCTCATCCGGGAATCAGAAGAGGATAGAAAGAACTTTCCCGCTCTAATCTTAAAGGTCCTCTTCTCCAATAGGGCCTCTTTCATCTGGGAGGCAAGAAACCTATTCCAGATTAGGGAATAGAGCCGATACTGCTCAAGAGTCAGATGCTCTCTCAATCTCTCTGGAGTACGATAGCAGGAAGTGGGACGAATAGCCTCGTGGGCCTCCTGGGCTCTCTTCCTACTCTTATAATACCTTGGCCTGGAAGGAAGGAAGTCTTTCCCGGATTCCTTTCTGATATACTCTCTCACCTCTTTGATAGCGCTTAGGGCTACCTGGAAGGAGTCGGTTCTCATATAGGTGATAAGGCCTACCGTCTCCCCGCCTCCGATATCCAGACCTTCGTAGAGTTGTTGGGCAATCCTCATGGTCCTCAACGCTTTCCAATGGAACCTCCACACTGCTTCCTGCTGGAGAGTGGAGGTGATGAAGGGAGGGAGAGGAAACCTCTTCTTCTCTCTCCTTATAATTTTCTCCAGAATAAACTTTTCTTTTTCTAATTGAGAAGAGATTTCCTGGGCCTGAATCTGATCGGAAACCTTTAGCCTCTTATCCTCAATTTTATTTAAGTCTGCTTTAAATATTTCTTTACTTTTTCCCTGAAGTCTGGTATGAATCGACCAGTACTCCTCCGGCTTGAAGGATTTGATCTCTTTCTCTCTTTCACAGATAAGTCTTAGGGTCACAGACTGCACCCTCCCCGCAGAGAGGCCCTTCCTCACCTTCCTCCAGAGCAAGGGGCTTATCTTATAGCCCACGATTCTATCTAATATCCTTCTTGCCTGCTGGGCATTGACTAACCTTTGGTCCACCTCTCGCGGATGAGACAAGGCCTCCTTAATGGCCTCCTTGGTAATTTCATGAAAGACGATCCTTTTTATGTCCTTGGTGATTCCCTTCAACTCATTGTAGAGGTGCCAGGAGATGGCCTCCCCCTCTCTATCCGGATCAGGAGCAAGATAGACTCTCTGGACTCCTTTCGCCAGTTCTTTCAGTTTCTTTAAAGTCTCTGCTTTACTGGAAATAATGCAATAATGGGGGGTAAAATCTCTGTCAAGATCTACGCCCAGCTCCTTTCTAGGCAGGTCCTTAATGTGTCCCATAGAGGATTTAACCAGGTATTCCTTTCCCAGAAATTTATTTATGGTCCTGGCCTTGGCTGGTGATTCAACGATGACTAAGGTCTTGGCCATTAGTCTAAGTCTCCTTCCCACTTATGATAGGAGTTTCCAAAGACCACCTGGTCAGCGATCCTCTTTATCTCCTCGGGGCCCACCTCCTCACCAGAAGTAAGAGCCTCTTCAATGATCTCTTCCTGCTGGGCCGGAGTAATGTGTTCTAACTCCTGCATCTTAATCAAGAGCCCGTAGGCCTGGGAGGATAGCTTCAGCCTTTCCAGGTGGTGGAGAATCCTCTTGGAGGTGGTGGGTTTGATCCTCTTCTTGGTCATTCCCTTGGTGACCAGGGAGAACAGCCAATCAAAGGCAGAGTTAATCTCTTCTAAACTATACCCCTGATCCATCAAGTTCTCTACAATCTCGGTCTCGGTTTCGAAGAGGTCCTTTCCCCCTAAAATCTCCTTGATGATGAAACTAACAATATCCATTATTCGACTACGCATGGGCTACGCCTTTCTAACAAAATTTTTGCCGGATAATTCTTTAATTAGGCTCTTTATCTGAAGATTGGTCAAAACGACCATTACCCCTTGGGCGGGTAGCTTACTCTTCTGAATGAGAATATCAATATGTTTTGGCTCTTGAGTAATTAGATTATAGATAATCTCTTCCTCCCTTGATAAGGGGGGCTTAGGAAATCCTTTAGCCTCTTCCCCTTTTCCCTTACGAACCTGAATTAAGGATTCCAATTCCTCTAAGATATCATCGATATCTTCTACTAACTTCGCTCCCTCCTTTATCAAGTTATGGGTTCCCCTGCTATAGGGAGAGGTGGTAGAACCGGGGACCGCGAAGACTTCCCTTCCCTGCTCCAGGGCAAGGCGGGCGGTGATGAGAGCTCCTGACTTCTCTGCGGCCTCAACGATTACCACTCCTAAAGAG
>DRGV01000031.1 GCA_011049955.1 bacterium | reverse complement strand
GGGATGAAGATGCCCTGACTGAAGAGGTATTCTGAGATCTCCATGGTCCTCTCCACCTCCCCGATGAGAATGGGGATGATCTGGGTCTCCGACCCCATGAGATCGAAGCCCATCTTCAGCAATCTATCCCGTATATATTTGACGTTTTGCCATAGATTTTTTCTAAGTGACGGTTCATTTTCTATTAAATCCAGGCCGGCCAGCGAGGCGGCACAGACGCCGGACGGCAGGGCGGTGGTATAGATGAAGCTCCTTGCTCTATTCTTGAGGTATTCAATTAAATTTTGGCTTCCCGTTATAAAGCCCCCCAGGCTCCCAATTGCCTTGCTCAGGGTTCCCATGACGATATCGACCTTTCCTTCCAATCCAAAGTGCTCCTCCGCTCCCCTTCCTCCAGAGCCAAGTACTCCAGTGGCATGGGCCTCATCGATCATGACAAGAGCCCGATACCTCTTAGCCAGGCTAACGATCTCCGGCAGGGGGGCGAGGTCTCCATCCATACTGAATATGCTATCAGTGACGATTAACCTTTTCTTATAGGGCTGGCATCTCTCTAAGATTTTTTTTAATCTCGACATATCCCTATGAGGATAGACCAGTAGTTTTGCTGAAGATAATCGGGCAGCATCGATTATGCTGGCATGATTCAATCTATCTACAATGACCACATCCTCCCGCCCGAGGAGTGAGGTTATCACTCCCAGATTGGCTAGGAAACCAGAGGAGAAGAGGATGGCTGACTCTCTTCCTTTAAACCGGGCAATCTTCTCTTCTAACCGGGTATGTAATTCCATGGTCCCGGAGATGAGTCTTGAGGCGCCGGCTCCCACACCATATCTCTCTATGGCCTCCTGGCTGGCTTTTTTAAGTCGGGGATGGTTGGCCAGGCCCAGATAATTATTAGAAGAGAATAAAAGACATTCTCTTCCCCCGATGATAACCCTTGGCTCTTGAGGGCCGGTTATTGTTCTTAAGTTTCTATACAAGCCTTTTTCTCTAAGTTCCTTTAACTCCTGGAAAAGAAAATCCATCATATCCCCTCTATTTTGAGCGAAACGAAAAACAAGGTTCTCCGATGAAATCGGAGGTTCTTATTTTGAGGTATCGGAACTTCCATAAGCAAAAGGCGGGGCAAGCGAAGCGCGCCGCCATTTTTAGGTATCGAAACTTCCATAAGTAAAGAGGCTTCCAGTGGCGTCAGCCACGAAGACTCATTTTGAGGTATCAGAACTTCAATCACGAAGTGATGGCTTAGCCATAAGCAAAAGACGGGGCAAGCTTTAGCGCGCCGTCATTTTTAGGTATCGAAACTTTAATAAGTAAAGAGGCTTCCAGCGGCGGCAGCCACGAAGACTCATTTTGAGGTATCAAAAGACGGGGCAAGCTTTAGCGCACCGTCATTTTTTTGACGATTAAAGCCCCAATGTGTCCCCCAAAACCAAAGGATAAGGAGATGGCATTCTCTATCTCTTTTTCCCTTGCCTTATTTGGAGTGTAGTCGAGGTCGCAATCTGGATCGGGATGTTGGTAATTGATAGTGGGGGGAATGAAATTCCTCTCCAGGGCTAAGAGGCAGGCGATAAACTCCACGCTTCCCGCTGCTCCTAAGAGATGTCCAGTCATAGACTTGGTGGAGCTGATGGGGATGGAATAGACATCCCGGCCCAGGGCTTTCTTCAGGGCCAGGGTCTCTACCCTATCATTCTGCTGGGTAGCGGTTCCATGGGCATTGATATAGTCTAAATCAGAGCTAAATAATCCTGCTTTATTTAAGGCCCCTTTAATCACCCAGGCGATGGAGTCACCACACAAAGAGAAGTGAGTCATGTGATGGGCATCTGCGCCCCAGGCATAGCCTGCTATCTCGCCATAGATATGAGTGCCCCGAATTAAGGCATGCTCCAATGACTCTAAGACAACTACCCCGGCACCCTCACCAATAACGAAGCCATCCCTTTCTTTATCGAAGGGGGAAGGGGTTCCCTTATTCCTCTTAGAGAGTACCCCCATCCTGCTGAAGCCAGCAAGGATAAGGGGAGTAATGGAGGCCTCACTACTTCCTGCCAACATCACCTCAGCTTGCCCTTCCTTTATCAGTTCTGCTGCCCTCATAATGGAATGGGTACCGGTAGCACAGGCAGAGACCACATTCGATATCGGCCCCTTGCTTTTAAGCCTCTCTGCCACTAAGGATGAGGCCCCAGAGGGTAGGAAGTTGCTTATGAAGGCGGGGGGCGTCTCGGAAGGCCCCTTCTCAATTAATGCCTTATTTACCTTTTCAAAGGTCTCCATCCCACCCTTGCTGGAGCTTATTAGTACTCCCATCCTCTTTCTTGTGGAACCGTCGATTTTAATTCGGACATCTGAAATAGCTTGATGCGAGGCGACCAGGGCGAATTGAATGAAGCGATCGAGACTTAAGAAATCGCTTTCCGGGTAATCCTCTGGAGGCCAATCCTTCACCTCAGCAGCGATCTTTACGGAAAAAGAAGAGGTATCAAACCTGGAGATGGGGCCTACCCCCGAGGTCCCTCTTTTCAAACCTCGGCAGAAGGCTTCCTTCCCTACTCCAATGGGGGTGATAACCCCTATCCCGGTGACTACCACTCTCCTCATACGATTCGACTGTCTATATTGAACACCTGCCCAGTGATATTGTCCCCACTGGGAGATAATAAAAAGAGTACGAAGTCAGCCACATCAGAGGCAAGAGAGATTCTACCCAAGAGACTTTTCTCTTCTGCTATCCTGAAAGATTTAGGGCCCGCCTCTTGAGTCATTTTGGATTTCATAAAGCCCGGGCAGATAATGTTAGCCTTTATATTATACCTTCCCACCTCTTTGGCTAAGGATCTGGTGAATCCTATGATCCCGGCCTTACTGGCAGCATAATTTGCCTGGCCAATATTTCCCTTAAGGCCGACTGAGGAGGAGATGTTGATGATCCTGCCTTGGGCGTTTTTGATCATAGAAGAGAGTACCGCTTTAGTGCAGTTGTAGACCCCTTTTAAATTTGTGGCCAGAACCTCATTCCAATCCTTCTCTCCCATTCTCAATAGAAGTCTATCACGGGTTATTCCCGCATTGTTTATCAAGGCATCGACCCGGCCATATTCTCTTAGAACCTCATCTACCATACTCTTTAACTGGTCGCACTTCCTCACATCCGCTCTTATGGCCAAGGCCTGGCCATCACTTGCCTTAATTTCATCTACTACCCTGAGGGCAAGGACTTTATTCCTGAAGTAATTGATTACTACTTTCGCCCGGCATCTGGCGCAGGAGAAGGCGATATTTTTGCCCAATTCCCCGGTTGCCCCAGTGATAATAATTACTTTCCCGGATAAATCTACCTTCAACACCAGGGCCTACCTCTCCTGCCTCACTATGTTCGGCAAAATCCTAAATTCTAATATCGAAATCCTAAACAAATCCAAAATTCAAATCTCAAATTTCTAAACTAAGGGGTTCTTTATTCTTTGTTTCGGTCATTTGTATTTAGAACATTCGATATTGTTTAGAGTTTCGGATTTCGGATTTAGTATTTAACATTATTTAAGTTCCGATATCTCAACCCCAAGTCTCGGATCATCCGGATATCCTCCCTTGGATCCCTTCCCGAAGTGGTCAGATAATTCCCGATCATGGTTCCATTTGCTCCTGCTAAGAAGATGAAGGATTGAAGGTCTCTTAAGTTGACCTCTCGGCCACCACATACCCTGATATCCTTGGTGGGGAGGATGAACCTATAGATAGCTATAATCTTCAGGATCTCCAGGGGTGGAAGGGGTTGGGCATTTTCTAAGGGGGTCCCAGGAATGGGGTTTAAGATATTGAGAGGGACGGAGTCCACATCCAGTTCTCTCAGGGTAAGGGCTAGTTCTATTCTCTCTTTCCAGGTCTCTCCCAGGCCAAATATCCCGCCGCAACAGACCTTAAGGCCAGCCTCTTTGGCAATCCTTATGGTATTAACCCGCTCACTGAACTTATGGGTAGTGCAGATCGATCCGAAGAAGCTCTCTGCGGTCTCTAAGTTATGATGATAACTTTCCAGGCCGGCTTCCCTTAGAGCCTGGGCCGCCTCTCGGGTCAATGTGCCCAAAGAGGCGCATCTTCCTATATCGACTTCAGCCGAAAGAGTTCTTAGGGCCTCACAGATTGAGTTTAGCTCCTTTAAGCCCGGGATACTTCTTCCACTTATCACGATTCCGAATCTATCTGCCCCTATATTTCGGGCTCTCTTGGCTGCCTTAATGATTTCTTCTGAACCCACTAAGGGATGGATCTGGGCGGCTGTCTTATAGTAAGTCGATTGGGAGCAGAATCTGCAATCCTCGGAACATCTCCCCGATTTGGCATTAATCACGGAACAAAGGTCAATCACTTTACCCTTGAATTTCTCTCGAATGACATTGGCGGCATTTAATAAGGAGAAGATGTCTTTTCCTTTTAACTCGGATAAAAGAGAGGCTTCTTCAAAAGTGATCTCTTCACCCTTTAATACCTTTCCAGCTAATTTCATCTGTTAACCCCTTTTTAATTTTGGTTAACTATTATGATAAAACAAATCTTTCTATTTGTCAAGCCCCCCACCACTTTCTATACCACATATTTGTAATTTGAAAGTGGTGGGGGGCAAGTATTTCTTGACAAGTATTAAAAAGTGAGATAAAATGAAAATGAATGATGGGGGTGTAGTTCAGTTGGGAGAACGTCTGAATGGCATTCAGAAGGTCAGGGGTTCGAGTCCCCTCACCTCCACCAGAAGAGAAGGAAAAAGAGAAAAAGTAAGTATCAGGGAATAAAAAAAGGCCGCCCTTTTGGGCGGCCTTTTCCATTTCTGAATATTTTTTTATCTGATACAGGTTCTCACAATATCTTCATTTCTTCAATACTTTTTTCCTTAATTGCTTGATCTCTTTCTCCTTCCCTCGAATCTTCGCCTCTAGATTTCCTATCTCTTCACTCAGGGATTTCAAGTCTTTTTGGGAGATCTTTCCACTCTCAACTAGAGGATAGGCCTTCTTCCCCAGCTCCTTTAGTTTTCTATCCCTTTTTTGAGTCAAAGGAACGATCTCTAACCTCAACCTGCTAATCTTAGCTGCCTTTCCTACCTCTTCTTTCGCTCTTTTGGCCAAGGCGGTCGTTCTCTTCCTAAATTCCGCCATTCTCTTCTTCGCCTCCTCCAAATCTTTACCGAGGATCCTTTTTGTCCTCTCCAGAATCTTTTCTACTTTTTTCTTTGTCATTTCTCCCTCCCTTGCAACCGCAAAAACGCAAAATTTAACTTAAAGACGCAAAACTAAGATTTTGGGTTGCTGTTTTTTTTACAACATAGCATACTATCTGGATTTTTGCAAATAATTACTTGGCTAACCTGCGCAGAATTGCTAAGTTTTTTAAATCGTCCCCTGATTCCTTAAAGGGGGTCTCAATGATGATTGGTAGATTTCTTATTTCTGAGCGAAACGAAGAAACAAGGTTCCCCGATGAAATCGGGGGCTTCCTTATTGCTGGATGATGTAATAAGGCTTTAAAGCCTTCCTCTCCGATATATCCTTCTCCAATGTGCCAGTGGCGATCGATATGGGAACCTAAAGGACTTTTAGAGTCATTGGCATGAATGACCTTTAATCTTTCTAAACCAATTAAATTGTCAAACAATTTTAAGGTTTCAGAGACTGCTTTCTTCGTTCTAAAATCATATCCACTAACAAAACCATGACAGGTGTCTAGGCAAATACCAATTCTTTCTTTTTCTTTGATATTCTCAATAATTCTTGCCATCTCTTCAAATCTACTGCCCAGTTCTCTTCCTGCTCCGGCGGTATTTTCTAAAAGAAGTATGACATCATTCCTGACCTTGTTAAAAGCAGTATTTATTCCTTCACTCACCCTCTCCAACCCCTCTTCCCGACTGGATTCACCAAAGCTTCCGATATGGGTAACGAGATAGGGCGCTCCCAAGATCTCGGATCTTCTTAGATCTTCTTCTAAGGCATTTACTGATTTGAGATATAATCCAACCTTAGACGAAGCCAGGTTGGGAAGATAGGGCATATGGACAATGAGGGGATGGATGTCAAATCTTTCTAAATCATCCTTTAATCTTTTTACCTCATCAAGAAGGAGTTCCTTCAGTTGCCATCCCCTTGGGTTCCGGGAAAATATCTGGGCGGTGTTACAGCCTATCCTTTTTGCCCTCTCTGCCACTTGATATATCTTCCCGGCAATGGAAATGTGAGCCCCAAACCTCATTAGTTACCACCAATGAACATTGAACAATGAACATTGAACAATTGTTACTTGTTACTTGTTACTTTTAACTTTTAACTGGACAAGAGGAAGGATTCCCGCAATCAGAAGAAAGGCCCCAGAAAATAAAAGGATATTTCCTAAGGGAAAGAGGATTTCATTATATTCCAGGTAGCGAACCCAGAGATTTAAGAATGTAATCCCTTTGGAGAAGAGAAGAAGGGCTACTCCTATCACAATAAGGTTAAAAACGACGGGCTTTATCCTAATGAGGCACAAAAGGAGATAGAATATAATTGACCAGATAATCCAGGATAAGAGCTGGAAACCATTTAAGCTGGAAAAGTAATAGAATGCTCCGACAAATGGTTCGAAGAAATACCTCGCCCTATTCTGGGGCTCAGTTCTATCATAGACGATTACTCTAAACAGATCCACTTTTCTATTGCGTAGAGCCTCGACTATTGCTTTTTCCTTTTCCCTGTTGTTTAGATTTGGCCAGTTTTCTATGTGGATTGATGTCCAGATATGAGAGGCACTTCCCTCGCCATGCCAGTTGCTTGATCCAAGCATAACTAAGTTATTTTTTTGGCAGACATCCTTGATCGCCTCTCGTATAGATTCTTCAGGCCCTAAAACACGGGCAGTATAGATTTCAAACCCATCCACCCCGGAATTGGATAGCTCTTCTAAAGTATGAGATTTTTTTCGCCACCAATGAGGGACAATGACTGCCCCCCGGTATTTCTTATGAACTAAATTAGTAATCTGGGCAATCTTTCTACCATAGTCCCGGGGGTCTACTACCTCATCAATCCCCAGAAGGAGGAAATTTTGTCCTTGCTTTCTTTGGTAACACTTTATTTCCTGCCCGGTAATGATTACTGCTTGAGGATACTTCTCCTTGGCTATCTCCTTCGCTCTTCTTGCTCCTTCTAATGTCCGGGGATGATCAGTAATGGCCCAGGCATCGAAACCACGAGCTAAGTGCCACCTGATATTTTGCTCCGGGGTAGCAGTCGTTTCATGAGAATAGGTGGTGTGGCTGTGGAGGTCGATCAAGATTTCCTCAGGATTTTCTGGTCGCAGGCTATATTTTGGAAGAGGCACCAAAAAAATAAAGAGGCAGACTAAGATAAAGGATATAATGACCTTAAATAATCTCTTTAGCCTTTCAGAAATATTAATTTTCCTTTTCAAATTGAAGAGAAGATATAAGATGACTATCCAGATGAGCCAGGAGAGGGTCTGGAATCTAAAGTCTGTAAAATGCCAGAAGTATTGGGAGACTCCCACAAAGGGCCCAAGGATATAGGCGGTCAAGGGAATCTTTATCTCATATCCTTCCAAAGGCAGGCCGGTTACCCCGTCAAGGAGTTTCAATCGCGGGGTGGGAAGCAAGAAGAGAATGAAGAGAAAGATGATAAAAAAGATAAGTTTTCCATATTTTTTAACTAATCGCTTAATCAAGATGAAACTCCTAGGGACATTAAAAATGGTGCCGAAGGTGGGAGTTGAACCCACACGGCCTCACGGCCACACGATTTTGAGTCGTGCGCGTCTGCCAATTCCGCCACTTCGGCACCTTTGTTTTATTTTATTTAAAGAAGACTTTTGCCAAGTCTCGCCACTTCTTATCAACGGTCTTCAGTTTTGCTACTGCTCTCTCTAAGGGAACATCTATTATCTCATTCCCTTTTAAAGCAACCATCCTTCCAAATTTTTTCTTAGCCACTAAATCAGCTGCTCTTACTCCGCACCTCGTTCCCAATATCCGATCAAATAGAGTAGGGGGTCCTCCTCTCTGGATGTGGCCAATTACCGTTGCCCGGGTCCCGATGCCCGTCTTCTCCTTGATTATGGTTGCCAAATCCTCTCCCACTCCCCTCTTCCTCAGTATCATATGACCAAACTGGTCCAGTTTCTCCTTTTCCACCTTCATTCCGGGAATTTTTATTCCCTCTGAGGTCACTACTAAGGCATAGTTCTTCCTCTTATGAACTTTCTTTAAGTGCTTACACATCTTATCAATATCTACCTTCTCCTCTGGGATGAGAATCCAGTCCGCTCCGGAAGCCATACCAGTGAAGAGGGCCACCCAACCGGCATGTCTCCCCATGACCTCTAAGATCATTATTCTCCTATGGGATTTTCCCGTATCCCTTAACCTCTCTGCGGCATCGACCGCAATAGTCACTGAAGTATCGAAGCCAAAGGTATAATCTGTGGCAGATAGGTCGTTGTCCATAGTCTTGGGAACTCCTACCACCTTAACCTTATGTTCCTTATACAGCCTATTTGCCACTCCCAGGGTATCCTCACCACCCATGACGATGAGCCCATCGAGTCTGAGCCTCTTAATATTCTTTAGTGACCTCTCTACCCCTCTCTTCTCTTTGAAGGGGTTGACCCTCGAGGTCCCCAGAATAGTACCACCCTTACCAATGATCTCCTCCACATCCTTCAATTTCAAAAGCTTGCTCTTTCCTTCAATGAGGCCCTTATATCC
>DRGV01000030.1 GCA_011049955.1 bacterium | reverse complement strand
ACACATAACACACCCGCATCCTGATATTCTGCCCCTCTGATAACTGACCCTCTCCATCTGATAATCTGGTATTCTGCTTACTGATTTACTTATTTCTGTTTTGGTCATTGTGATTTTGGAATTGTATATTGTTTGTGATTTGTAATTTGGGATTTGGAATTTAATTATTCTGCTCACTTTCTCACTTTTCGGAGCGGAGCGGAGATCCCGACCCCTTGCTTCCTGCTCGTCGGGGCCCACTTTCCAATTTCTCCAACAATTCCCTTTCCAGGTCGTAAGCCTGGAAGCGTAATCTTTTAAACCTTGCCCCTGCAGAAGGATTGATCTTTTTAGTAAACTCTTCTAAGACCCTTAAGGATTCTTCTACCCGCTTCATATTAGAGGTAACGATGTCCTGATAACTCCTTCTTCTTCCTTCACTCTTGGGATAGGTTCTGGCACCCACGTCCTTTCTGACATCCCGAATGGCAAATAATCTTTTGGTATCGATCTTTAGACTTTGGATAATCTTTGTTACCTGGTGACGAATGCCTTTGAGTTTCTTAGTCAGTCTCTCATCACAGAGGCTAAACCGGGCTACTTCTTCACAGACCCTCAGACCCTCTCTTGCCCGATTGATATTGGCGTCAAATATACGATAAATCTCTTCTTTCACATCTTTCTCCTTTTATTTTATGAGCAAAGCGAATAAAAGAGACAACTTGCTTGACTCATTTTATGAGCAAAGCGAATAAAAGAGACAACTTGCTTGACTCATTTTATGAGCAAAGCGAATAAAAGAGACAACTTGCTTGACTCATTTTATGAGCAAAGCGAATAAAACAAGGTTCTCGTGAAGCGAGGTTCTTATTTCACTATATCATAAATAGACTATTTTGGTCAAACTTTGTTTTCCAAGCCTTTTTGCTTGCCAAATGAAAGGAAAAGGGTTAGAATAGACAAGGAGGCAGATAGTATGAATGATACACTAAAGGAATGGAAGAATAAGGTCTTAAAGAATCATAAGTGGAACATCACAATTACCATCCTGGATGGAGCCTTCTTCTTCTTTGGATTGGGCTTCGTCTCTGAGATTACCATCCTACCGTTATTCATCAATAAACTAACCCCTTATAAATCTGTAGTAGGCCTGGTTACTGCTTTATGGATGTTTGGCTTCTTTGCCCCCCAGATCATCTCCGCTCGTTTGGTAGAACCTCTGGCACGCAAGAAGAGACTAGTCTTTCTGGTAGGGATGGGACAGCGCCTTCCCTGGCTATTCTTAGCCCTGGCTACCTATTTTCTAATAAGAGAAGGTTCTCTGGTAGGGCTCTTCATCTTCTTTGTCCTCTACGGATTTTATGCTTTTTCTGGGGGATTCAACTTCGTTCCCTGGCTGGACTTAATGGGTAAGATTCTTCTTCCCAAGAGAAGAGGCCGGGTTCTGGGATTCAATCGCTTTGCGGGAGGCATCCTGGGAATTGTGGGAGCCTTGATAGCGGGCCGTATCTTGGGCCATCTCCCCTTTCCCAACAACTTCTCCCTCTGCTTCCTCTTGGCCTTCTTGATGACCTCAATCTCTCTGGCCGCCTTCTCTTTTTATAGAGAGCCCGCTTATCCAGTGGTCAAGGAAAGAATGGCCTGGAAAGTTTATTTCAAAGGGTTAGGAAGGATCTTAAAGAAAGATAAAAATTACTCCTACTGCCTCTTGGCCAATATCATCCTCTGCTTTGTAGCCCTAGCCACTCCCTTCTATGCCCTCTATGCTATTGAAAAGTTAGGAGCCCCGGAAGGATGGATAGGGATATTTACTGCCTTAATCCTGGGAGCACAGACGATAACCTTTGTTCTCTGGGGATATTTAGGAGACCGACAGGGCTATAAAGGAGTGATGGTCTTGGCTGCTTTATTTGCGGGTGGAGCGGCAGTTCTGGCCCTTCTGGCAGGAAGTATTGGGCTCTACTTGCTTGTCTTTGTTCTTTTGGGTTTTTATATGAGTGCTGTTATGCTGGGATATATGCTTATCGTCTTAGAGTTTTCCCCACCCGAAAAAAGACCCACCTATATCGGCTTGGGCCACACTATACTCGCCCTGCCCTTGACCATCGCTCCTCTATTGGGTGGCTTTTTAATAGATCGAATAGGCTATCGCTTCGTCTTTGGCCTAACGGCTCTGGTGGCCTTTGTGAGCCTATCCATCTTGATTTTAGTGGTAAAAGAGCCCCGCCGCCGCTACTCCTTTTTAACACAGATGAGCACAGATAATAACACAGATGAGCACAGATAATAACGCAGACAAGCGCGGATTTATCCGTGATAATCCGTCTTTTCAATCTGTGCTAATCCGTGTATTAGGCCCTCTCCAGATATTCTCCAGTTCTGGTATCTATTTTAACAATATCTCCGGTATTTATGAATAATGGAACCCGAACTATAGCACCGGTCTCTATGGTAGCCGGTTTTGCGCCCGAGGTTGCCCGATCTCCCTTTAGCCCTGGTTCGGTATGGGTAACCTTCAAGGAGACAGTAATGGGCAGTTCTACCTCCAGGATCCTTCCCTTATGGGTTAAAAGCTCAACCGGGGTGTTCTCTTTTAAGAAGCGGATTCCCTCCCCTATCTGGGAGGTATTCAGGGTTACTTGTTCGTAGGTCTCATTATCCATGAAGACCAGGCTCGCCCCTTCCCTATAGAGATACTCCATCCTCTTCTTTATTAGATGTGCTGCCTCAAACTTGGTACCTGCCCTAAAAGTTTTATCTACAATGCTTCCGGTGGCGAGATTCTTGAGTTTAGTGCGCATCACTGCCCCACCCTTGCCCGGTTTATGATGCTGGAACCAGAGAATAAGATGAATCTGGCCATCCATAATGATGGCCATTCCATTTTTAAAATCTTTTGTAGAAACCATGTTCTCACTCCTTACTAAAATTAAATATTAAAATTCAAAACTAAAACCACTGAAGACACTGAAAATTAACCACAGGTAAACACGGGTAAACACTGTTAAAACCAAAATTCAAAAATCAAAATTACTTCTCCCCGTTTTTCCAATTAGGCATTTAGACATTAGACATTTCATTAGAAATTAGAAATTGGATATTGGAAATTAACTTCCCACTTTCCCACTTTCTCCGACTTTCATAGTTCTGGTAACTCTTCTGGGGCTCTTCTGCTCAATACCTCACATCCTTTCGCAGTAACCAAGACCATATCCTCGATCCTTATCCCTCCCCATCCGGGAAGATAGATTCCCGGCTCTACTGTCAAAACCATTCCTGGCTCAATAAGAGTATGATCCTCTGATTTCAGATAGGGCCCCTCATGCACTTCCCTCCCTATTCCATGGCCCAGTCCATGGCTGAAGAACTTTCCGTAACCTTCCTTGGTGATTATATCTCGGGCTATCTTATCTATTCGAACGCATTCTATTCCTGGTTTAATCTTCTCTATGGCTTCACTCTGTGCGCGATAAAGAATAAAATAAATTTTTCTCTGTTTTTCAGTTGCTCTTCCCAAGACAAAGCTGCGCGTAAGATCAGAAGAGTATCTCCGATAAATTGCCCCCCAATCTATCTTGATTAGGTCTCCCTTTCTTAATTTTGTTATAGAGGGTTTACTGTGGGGATAAGAAGTTCTTCTGCCAAAGGCCACTATGGGAGGAAAAGCGCTTCCCTCTGCTCCCCCTTTTTTTATTTCGTATTCTAAAAGAGCAGCAACTTCTCTTTCTTTTATAGAAACTTTTATTTTCTTTAGTATCCTAGTTAAGGCACTTTCTGCAATTTCAATTCCCCGCCTAATTGCTTCAATTTCCTTCTGATTCTTAACACGACGAAGATTCTCTACCAATCCCTTAGTAGGGATTAATCTGAATCCCTTTAGATTCTTTGAGAAAAGACGATAGCGGGAATAGGATAGGTGCTCTGCCTCAAATCCCAATCTCTTAATCTTTAGCTTATCCAAAATGGGAATTAAAGTCTTAAAAAATGGATCTTTTCTCTTCTTTATCTGAAGAAAGTCAGTGAACCCCGTTAGAAGTCCCCGTCGTGAACGGGGCGGTCGCCCCAGGCGCCCTACTTCTAACGGGGTGAAGAGCATTGCTTTTTTTGAAGTAATTAAGGCGATATCCTCAGAACCAGCGAAGCCACTTAGATAACCGATGTTTATGGGATTGGTTAATAGAAGAGCGGGGATCTTCTTTTTGGCCATCCTCTCTCTCAATTTTTCTAATCTTTGCATCTAAGTCCTTTACTCCTTATTAATCTCTGGTAGAGATCGTCGATCTTCTCAACCATTAAATCGATATCAAACTCTGGGAAAACCTTTTCTTTTCCCCTCCTTCCCATCTCCTTTGCCGTTTCGGGATTATCCAATAGGGTGATTATTTTCTCTGTCATGCCTCTGATATTCCCCACAGAGACTAAGAATCCATTTACTCCTTCTTCTATGGCTTCCGAAGCCCCATCTACCTTAGTAGCAACGATGGGCAACTCACTCGCCATGGCTTCTAGAAAGACTCGAGGAAGACCCTCCCAGCGAGAGGTCAAGACTAAGATATCCACAACTCTTAAAATCTGGGGAATATCCTTTCGCCAGCCAGCGAGGATTACCTCCTTCTCTAAATTGAGAGTTTTTATTAATCTCTCGATCTCTGGCCTCAATTCCCCATCCCCGATGAGAAGGAATTGAGTTTCGGGCTTCTTCTCTATTACTTGGTTGGCCACTTTAACAAAGTCCAGAGGGGCCTTCTGGGGCTTGAAGGGAGCGATCATGGCCACTACTTTAGTATCTGGATCAAGGCTCAACTCCTTCCTCTTTTCCCCAACATTCACTTCCACATTCTGGAACCGGGAGGGTTTTATTCCACTCCGGATAAGAGTATACTTTTCTTTCCTTCCAATTCTATTCTCTATTCCAGTCTCAATATT
>DRGV01000029.1 GCA_011049955.1 bacterium | reverse complement strand
GACGATTGAATGGTATAAAAAGAGTAAAAATGAGTAGTATACTTCTTATTTATCCAAATCCAAGCGGTATGTTTGCCAGAATGCCTTATCCGGTTCTTTACTTAGCGGGATATTTAAGAAAAAGAGGCATTTCGGCCGATATCTTTGATCTCCAGATTGAAAGAAAAGAAGATATAGATTTCAGGCAGTATGATTATTTTGGATTTTCCTTGCAGTTTACCGGGCCTCAAATTAGGAATGCCCTTGAGGTTGCGCGCTTCCTAAGGAAGAATAGAGTAAAGGTCCCTTTTATCTGGGGGGGAACACACGCCACAATAACTGCAGAAGAGGTAGCGCAGAATGAGTTCGTTAATTATGTTGTTAGAGGAGAAGGTGAAGAGACTCTTTACCAGTTGCTTATGGCTCTTGATAGCGGAAGACCCCCTGAGGATGTCGCCAGTCTTACGTTTAAAAAACAAAATAAAATTGTTAACACAGCCGATGCCAACTTTATTGATCTAAACAGTATACCTCCGATACCTTACTACTTGTTAAAGAATTTGCAGGCCTATTCCGAACTGAAAAGAGAACCATCAATTGGAAGTATTGGAACCAGCAGAGGGTGTCCCCATAATTGCGGATTCTGTTATAACAAAGCGGTACATAGAAGGAAATGGCGTGCCATGTCTCCTGGTAGAGTTATTCTGGAGATTAAAAATATCCTTAAGTATTTTCAACCGGGTATAATCATTGCAAACGATGATTATTTTTTTGCTAGTATACCCCGTGCCAAGGAAATTGCCCAAAGAATAATTGATGAAAAACTTAATATTAAATGGAGCGGGAGTATGCGTTTTGATTCTGCCGCACGCCTCGAAGATGATTTCTGGACCCTGCTTAAAAGATCCGGTTTTGTTAATCCCAACTTTGGTGGAGAATCAGGATCTACAGAAATTCTTAAGCTCATCGATAAAAAGATTTCTCTTGGGCAAATGGAGGATGTGGTTTCGCGTTTAAGTAAATATAATTTCATAGTGTATGCTAATTATATGCTCGGCCTTCCAGGTGAAAAATATTCTGACATCATAGAGACGTTCGCTTTTATGAAGAAACTATCAGCCCAAAATAATAATTTTTTCACCGGTCTAAGTATTTATACACCTTATCCGGGAACTCCTCTCTATCCGATGGCACTCAAATATGGCCTTAAGGCCCCAAAGAGACTTGAAGACTGGGCAGACTATCAATATAATAGCGTATCTAATCTTCCTTGGTTAAGAGGGAGAGCAAGGAGTGTTGCCAGGACAACCGGGTTATTTACGCATTTTTCCTTTAATCAGCGACTTAACATAAAATACAATATTCCCTACAAAAATCCTATCTTTTTGATTGCCTTTTTTATCCTTTCTTTATCGGCACGTATTAGATGGGTTCTTAATTTTTTTATTTTTCCCATAGAATGGCGGATATACGAATATGTTTGTCGGGCATTTAAAATATCGGAAAGATAGCTATGTTAAAAGCATACTACCCGATTTTTAAGAAAATGAGAAACAAAAGTAAAATCCTAATTTTTTCTGGTTTTATTTTCTTAGGTGCGATTGTTACTTATCCTCTTATTTTTAAGATGTCTTCCCATATCTATGGAGTACCAGGGGATTCTCTGGTCAACATCTACTGGTTCTGGTGGTGGAAATATGCCTGGGGGAATAATCTTTCCTTTACTACAATACCTCTTTTGAGTGCTCCCTTTGGTGTAAAGATACTTGATCCATTTCTATTCTGGACTTTATATTCTTCTCTCCTGGCAATAGGATTGACATTTTTAGCAAACGAGGTTTTTGCTTATAACTTTCTTATTCTTTCGAGTTTTCCCTTAGCCGCGATTACTATGTATTTCCTGGTATATCATTTTACCAGAAATAGATTGGCCAGTATGGTTTCAGGGATAATCTATTCCTTCTCGCCCTATCACTTCTGGCATGGCTTTCAGCATCTTACCGTTGCCCAAATACAGTGGATGCCCCTTTATGCATTGTTCCTTTTCAAGTTAAGCGAAGCGAGAAATTATAAAAATGCTATTCTCTGTGGTTTTCTTTTCTCTGTAGTTACTTTAGAAACCCTCTACTACGGATATTTCATGTTAATCTTTACGGGAGCATTTATATTGTGGCAGGGGTGGCAGGGTTTGCGAAAAAAGTCCAAAGTCCAAAGTCCAAAGTCCAAAGTCAATTACACTACACATTTTCATACTTGTAAAGTGATATTGGTAGCAGTATTGGTTGCTCTGGTCATTATCCTTCCTTTTACCTATAACATTTTTAAGATTGCCCTTGCCTCTTCTCCTGGTGAGTCCATTGCTGAGGGAGGTCTTTCTCGCCCCTTTGAAGACCTCTTTATGTATTCTGCTCAACCCCTCCATTATCTTATACCTTCGGGTGATAATCCCTTTCTGGGACGGCTTACTCGGAATTTTATCAAGATTTATCATCCTATAGAACAGACCCTCTATCTCGGTTGGGTAGGGATTATTCTCTCAATTATTGCTATACGAGGGTGGAGAAGGAAGAACAGGAAGCAGAGAGCAGAGAGCAGAGAGCAGAGAGAAAAAGCTATCAAGCAATCAAGCAATCAAGCTATCGAGTGGTCCAGCATCCAGGATCAAGGATCAAGGATCCAGAAAGCTACTTCCTTCTTTCTCTTTGCGGGAATTGTGGCTTTGCTATTCTCTTTTGCACCTTATCTTGAGCTCGGTAATTTTAGAATTTTCTTCCCTTCTTACTTTATGTATAAGGTTATTCCCATGGTCAGAGTCCTGGCTCGTTTCGGTATCGTTGTCTTACTCTCAGTAAGCGTTCTGGCTGGCATAGCTCTAACTTCTATATTACAAAGGATCTCAACGCCTAAGAAGAAGGGCATCTTTCTTACTTTTATTATGTTGCTCGTATTCTTTGAATTTACTAATATTCCACCATTTCGCACCACAGATGTAAGTATCGTTCCTCCAGTTTATAAATGGCTTGCTAAACAGCCAGGAGACTTTATCATTGCTGAATACCCTTTAGAGACCGACTCAAGATATCTATTCTATCAAAGAATCCATCAAAAAAGGTTAATCAACGGTGCCCCGCCCGGCAGTCAGGCAGATAGAATATGCCAGGAAATTAAAAATATCTTAGATCTCAAAACCCCGGGCATCCTACGCCATCTGGGAGCAAAATATGTCATCTTTCATTCCGGGAAATATGCCAAGAGTAGCGAAGTAGAAATCATTGGGCAAGTTCCTGATATTAAGAAACAACCTGGCCTGAAACTGGTGAAGACTTTTCCTGAAACTAAAGTATACGAAGTAATAGCACTTCCTATTAAACCGCTTGACTGATATAGGTAATATATGCTATACTTAAAATTTAAGAGAGTGTAAAAAAATGCGGGTACTAATTACTGGAGGGGCTGGTTTCCTAGGTTCCCATCTCGTGGATCTTCTCTTAAAAGATAGGAACGAGGTCATCTGTCTGGATAATCTGATAACCGGGAGTATGGACAACCTCGCTCATTTACAGAATAACAAGAAGTTTAGGTTCATTAGACAGGATGTTACAGAATATCTTAAGATAGACGGGCCCATTGATTATGTTCTTCACTTTGCCTCTCCAGCAAGTCCCATTGACTACCAAAAATATCCCATCCAGACCCTGAAGGTTGGTGCCTTAGGGACTCATAAGACCTTAGGCCTGGCCAAGACAAAGAAAGCCGCGCATCTCTTAGCTTCTACTTCTGAAGTATATGGTGACCCTTTAGTAAATCCTCAAAGAGAAGATTATTGGGGGAATGTCAATGCCATAGGACCAAGAGGAATGTATGATGAAGCAAAGAGGTTTGCTGAGGCCATGACTATGGCTTATCATAAGTATCATGGAATAGATACCCGGATCGCAAGAATATTCAATACCTTTGGTGAAAGGATGAGAAAGAGAGACGGTCGAGTAGTACCAAATTTTATTAATCAGGCTTTAGCAGGTGAGCCCTTGACCGTCTTTGGTGACGGTTCTCAGACAAGATCTTTCTGTTATGTTTCCGATATGATTGAGGGGTTATATAAGTTAATGCTCTCTGATATTCATGAGCCTATTAACCTGGGAAATCCCCAGGAGATGAGCATCTTGGATTTTGCCCACAAGATAATTGAATTAACAAAAAGCAAAAGTAAAATAGTCTATAAGCCCTTACCCAAGGATGATCCTAAGGTGAGGAGACCTGATATTTCCAAAGCCAAGGAGCTTTTGAATTGGAAACCAAAAGTTAGTCTGGAAGAGGGACTGAGTAAAACTATCGAGTGGTTTAGGAAGAGCAAAGAAGAGCAGTAGGGCAGTTTGACAGTGGGACAGTTTGACGGTTTGACAGTTTCAACGCTTCAACGCATTCCGCTTAACGCTTTTCGTATCAACACATTAACCAATAAGTATGGAGGTGGGAAAGAATGATTGACAAAGAACTATTGGAGATTTTGGCTTGTCCAGTATGCAAAGCAGATGTTAAGTTAGAAAAAGGCAAGATTGTCTGCACCAAGTGTGGCAGAAGATATCCCATTCGGGACGGGATACCCGTGATGCTGGAATCGGAAGCCGAGCACGAATAAGTGTAACAAAGGAAAAAAGGGAAAGAGGAAAACGGGGAAAGTGAGAAAGTGGGAAAGTGAGCAGGTGGGAAAGTGGGAAATGGAAAATCCGTCAAATCTGTCTAATCCGTGGTTGCTTTAAAGGTTTAAAAATTTGAAGTAATTTTTTTCCTTTTTACCTATTTTCCATTTTCCCTTACTTACACCATTTGGATATTAGAAATTTCGGGTTTACCCGTTTACACTGTGGAGCAAAAGTAATGAGGCTTATAGGGAGTTTTGAGAGACAAGTCTCTTTTATATTTATCGCCCTCACATTGGGCAATATAGGTAACTTTATATTTCACATCTATATGGGGCGCTATCTACCAGAAACAGAATATGGAATCCTATATAGATTGCTTGCTCTTTTGATGATTGTCTCTGTTCCCGCAGCAACCATCCAGACAGTGATTACAAAGTATACTGCCCACTTCAAAGTCTTTAGCCAATATGGAAAGATACGTTTTCTGTTATTTAATTTTCTTAAAAGGCTCTCCGCCTATGGTTTCCTGGGCTTCCTTATATTTCTGGCGGCAAGCGGTAGGATCGCTTCCTGGCAGCATTTTCCCTCCAATAGACCAGTTATGATCCTGGGGGTACTTTTACTATTGAGCGTTATCGCCCCAGCGGCAGGAGGAGTAATCCAGGGCCTGCAGAGATTTGATTATTTGGGATGGAGCACCATATTAGGTACCGCTTCCCGTTTAATCTTTGGAATTATCTTTGTCTTTCTCGGTCTGGGGGTAAATGGAGCTTTAGCTGCTTCTATTCTCGCTATCCTTGTCGGCATATGCATCCTCTTCTTTCCTTTAAAGTTTTTATTTAAACCAAAGGAAACAGAGGAGAAGGTGGATTTTAAAGAGATCTACAGATATTCTGCTCCGGTCATATTCAGCGTCCTCTTCTTCATGATTTTAACCAACATTGATGTCTTGTTAGTAGGAAATTTCTTTGATCCCATCAAGGCAGAAACCTATTCTACCGCTGCCTTTGTAGGGAGGATGATATTATTTCTTCCCCTACCCATCGTGGTTGTCATGTTTCCTAAGGCCTCTGAGCTATATGCCCAGAGAAGGGATTCTTCCTATATCTTGAAAAGAAGCCTGCTCTATGTTGGCCTCTTGGCGGGTGGAGCAACCCTTGTTTGTTTTCTCTTTCCCTCTCTCATAATTAAGCTCATCTGGGCAGGTAAATATCAAGCAAGTACCCCATTAGTTGGAAAGTTTGCCTTGGCCATGACCCTCTTTGGGCTGGTCAATATTTTACTGTTTTATCAGCTTTCTATTCATCGCTTTAAATACCTGTATTGGACAGGCGCCCTTACCCTAATCCAGATAGTAGCCATTACCCTATTTCATAATACTTTGTCTCAGGTGGTATGGATTTTAGTGGTAAACGGACTATTGCTTTTCATAGTTAATCAATTCTTGGTCTGGATGCCAAAAAGAGTACCACTAAGAGCACAGAAAACTACAGAGGACACTGAGAAAATTCTGTGAATTCTGTGATTCCAACTTTATGGATTTTATGGTTTGATTGGAAAGGATAGAAATTGAAAGGGTTTAAAGGTAAGTTATCCATTCTGGTTCCGGCTCATAATGAGGGAGCCCATATCTATGGCAACATCCAAGAGATACAGAGGGTCTTTAGTGAGATTGGTTGCCGGTATGAACTCATCGTTATTGATGATGGCAGTAAGGATGAGACCTATGAGAATGCTCAGAAAGCAGCCAAGGGGTTCAATAATGTCATAGTAAAAAGAATACGCAGGAATCAGGGCAAGGGAAGGGCATTGAAGTATGGCTTTCGCTTTACTAAAGGAGATTTGGTTGCCTTTCTCGATGCCGATTTAGACCTGCATCCAGAGCAGATTCAGAACCTCTTCAAGATTATGAATAAAGAAAGAGCGGATGTGGTCATCGGCTCTAAGAAGCATCCAGAATCGAAATTGGATTATCCCAGACAGAGGAAAATCGTTTCTAATATTTATTTCCTTTTAATTAAACTGCTATTCAGGCTGCCCATAAAGGACACCCAGACTGGTTTAAAGCTCTTTAAGCATGAGGTTCTCGAGAGGGTCTTTCCTAAGGTCTTGGTCAAAAGGTATGCCTTTGACTTAGAGTTGTTGGTCAATATCCACCATTTAGGATATAAGATTGTTGAAGCTCCTGTCACTCTAAATTATCAGCGCATTATGGGGCGCATCAGATTGAAAGACCTTTATCATACGGGCATGGATACGCTGGCCATCTTCTACCGGATGTATATTTTAAGGCATTACGATCGGTGAATTAAGATGAGAATACTAATCTTCAATTGGCGGGATATCAAAAACCCTGGTGCAGGAGGGGCG
>DRGV01000028.1 GCA_011049955.1 bacterium | reverse complement strand
TGCCTATACCCTGGGTATTACCCATCCCCCAGGCCATCCCATCTATTGTTTATTGGGAAGACTTTTTACCTTCTTACCTTTTGGCCCGGTTGCTTATCGGGTCAATTTAATGAGCGCCTTTTTTGCCTCCCTCACCATCGTCCTCATCTACCTTATTATCTTAAAAATCCAGGATCAAGGATCTAGGATCCAGGATCACCAGACATCCTTCCTTTGCCATGTTCCCGCCATCGTTGCTGCTCTCTCTCTCGCCTTTAGCAAATCCTTCTGGTCCTATGCTTTAGTAACCGAGATCTATACCCTAAAGGCCTTCTTCCTCGCCCTTTTAATCTTCATCCTCCTCAAATGGAAAGAATCTTTCGACCAGCGACCAGCGACCAGCGACCAGCGACCTGCGACCTGCACCCGCTATCTCTATCTCTTCGCTCTCATCTATGGTCTGAGCTTCAGCAATCATATTACTATGGTTCTCTTCCTTCCCGCCTTCCTCTATTTTGTCTTGATAACCGACTGGCGTGCTGTCTTTAATCCTAAGAATGTTATCCTGGTCATTCTCCTTTTTACCTTCGGCCTATCCCTCTATCTCTATCTTCCTATTCGCTCTTTGCAGAATCCTCCTTTGGATTGGGGAGATCCGGAGACTTTTCGGACCTTTATCCAACACGTGAGTGGAGGGCAGTACCACTATCGCCTCTTCGACCTTCCGCTTAATAAAATTCTGCAACAGATAAAGAGATATAGCCTTATCATCTTTCAGGAATTTACCTGGCTTCCCATCGCTATAGGTATCTTTGGTCTCTTTTCTCTCATCCGAAGAAGGAGTTTTCTTCTTTTTACCGGGCTCCTTTTTTTGATAGAGGCGGCCTTCAACCTATCCAATTTCAAGTTTGAACTCCCTTCCCATTTCTATATTCCTTCTTTCCTTATTTTCTCCCTCTGGATAGGCTATGGAATAGGAAGCCTGTTCCATTTACTTACCTTCTGTCCCCGGGTTCAGAGGGCAGGATTCTATTCTCTTGCTTTTCTACTTCTTCTCGTTCCCCTTGCGCCATTAGTGGCCAATTATAAGGAAGCGAATCAGAGCCAGGACTATCAGACCTATGACCTGGGAAGGAACATCCTGGATTCCTTAAAAAAGGATGCCATCTTGATTGGCGGGGATTCTTTTACTTACTGGTATCTGCAGTATGTTGAGAACCAACGCCGGGATGTTATCACCATCTCTCGGGGCCATATTCCCCATTTTTATCCCTGGTATCTCCGCCAGCTCAAGACCCGCTACCCAGACTTGATCGTTGCTCCGGAAGAGGGAGAAGTGGTGACCGGGATGCGTATTAGGGATCGAGAATTTACCTACCCCATTACCGAGGAGTTATGGGAAGCCGACGAAGCCAGGGCCCAAGAAAAAGAAATCAAGTGGAGGAGTGGCCCTTTTCGGGAGACCACTATGGCAGCCATTACCAAATACCTCATTGACCGAAATGTAGAACGTCATCCCATTTATCTCGGTTTTTCTGATGGGATAAAATTTATTCTTCCTCAGGATTGCTATCCGGTATCCAACGGCCTTCTCTATCAGATAAAGAGGGGAATGCCCCGCTTGGTGGCGGAGAAGCCTCGGATTTCATACAAAATAGAAGCAAAGTTTTCTAATGAGTTAGTCTTCCTGGGTTATGATATCGATAAAGAGGCCATTGCTCAGGGGGATTCCTATTCTATAACCTATTACTGGAAGATATTGAAAGGGTTTGAAGCCCCCCCCAAGGTTATCCTTCTCTTCACTGATCAAGAAGGCAACTTTGTTATTGATCAAGAAGGCACTTTTATTATTAAAGGGGGAAAACCAAAGCCTAAATTCTACCACGCCCATTTACTGGGCTATAATCTTCCTCATCATTATCAGGCAGGAGAAGTGATCAGGGAAAAGTATAGAGGGATGGTTCCCTCTAATATTCCGCCCGGAAGATACTACCTAAATCTAACCCTAATGAGAGGGGAAAAGATCCTGATTACTTCTACCCCTTTATCAAGAGAGGACCCTTTCTTAAGTCTGGGGGAGATTGAGATTCTTCCCAGAGGAAAGAAGCGATGAGAATCTTAGGCAAAATGATTGAATATGGTCTTCTGGGAATAGTTCTCTATACCCCCTTTACCTTCTCCCTTCCCAACCCCCGGGCCCAGACCATAGTTCATCTGGCTACCCTTATTCTATTTCTTCTCTGGCTATTGAAGCTAAATGGTGAGAAAACCTCCTATTTAGCAAAGACCCCCCTTTATCTTCCCCTCCTTCTTTTTCTCATCCTAGGTAGTATTTCAGTAGTGAGAACCAATTTTTTTTATTATAGTACTCAGGAATTCTTTCGCATCACCAGTGCCTTTCTATTATTCTTCTTAGTAGCCAATAATAGCAAAGAAGAAAACAAGTTCATCCTTCCCCTAATTCTCGCTGCTAACATTGTGGCCTTTATAGGCATTCAGAACTACTTTCGCCATTCTTTCTCGGTTGCCGTATCCACGTTACCCAATCATAACCTTTTGGCTGGTTATCTAGTAATAAGCATCTCCCTGGCGCTTGGACTTTTTCTATTCAATAAAGGCAATCTACAAAAAAGGCTTCCTTTCCTTTTCTTAATCATCCTCCCCCTTATCTGTCTTATTCTGGCCAAGTCGCGGGGAGGCCTCTTGAGTCTCATGGCTGCTCTCTTTGTTCTCATTCTGGCGGCCCTAAACAGAAAGAAGAGATGGATACT
>DRGV01000027.1 GCA_011049955.1 bacterium | reverse complement strand
CGGCTGGATCCTGGATCTTAGAAAAGGGGATGGGGAAGCGGGAGAAATAGAGGGCAAAGTTGTTTATATCAAAGACTACCTTAACCACATTGGGATCTCCTGTCTCCTCCTTCTTAGTCATTCTATAGGCTAAGGTGGCTACAGTAATTTTGGGATCTTCGATTAGGGATTTAATTGCTTCATCTATTGCCCGGGGCTCAATGAGTGGTTCGTCTCCCTGAATATTGGCCACAATATCAGCATCCAAATCCTTTACTGTCTCCGCCACCCTCTCTGTCCCCGATTCATGAGAGGAAGAGGTGAGAATGGCTTCTGCCCCAAACTCCTTTGCCTTTTTCAGGATGCGTTCGTCATCTGTGGCGATAATCACCTTTTCCAGAGTCTTTGCCTTAGATGCCCTCTCCCAGACGTACTGGATCATGGGCTCCCCTAAGATGTCTGCTAAGGGTTTCCCGGGAAAACGTTTTGAGCCATACCTTGCGGGAATAACACCAATGGCTTTCATCTTTTTGCTCCTTTGGGTGCAATCCGTTGATAAGTTAATCTGTTTATGCGTTGATGAGTTTATGCGTTAATGCGTCTTTCTCGCATTTCGCATAACGCATTTCGCATTAACGTGTTTTCGTATTATCGTATTCATTTGTATCCCTGCTAACTTGCTCTCTGAATTTTATTGATGAGAGCGCTGGTTGAATAACCCTTAACCTCTGGGATGATAATCACTTCTCCTCCATGGGCTTCTACTGTATCCCCTCCCACCACCTCTTCCCTCTTCCAGTCTCCACCCTTAACCAGGATATGGGGAATGACTCTATCGATCAGATTTTTGGGAGTTAATTCATCGAAGATTACGATATAATCCACTATTTCTAAAGCACTCAAAATCTCTGTCCTATCTTTCTCTTTAACCAGAGGACGATTCTTCCCTTTTAAGGATCTCACTGAATGATCGCTATTTAACCCGATGATTAAAATATCGCCCAGTCTCTTCGCTTCTCTTAAGTATCTGATGTGGCCGAGATGTAAGAGATCGAAACAGCCATTGGTAAAGACAATCTTCCTCCCTTTTTTCTTCAGTCCCTCAACTACTTTTATTAACTCATCCAATCTCTTTAACTTACTCATCCGTTTCTTATCCCTTTTAGAAGCTCCTTCTTACTAACCGTTGCTGCCCCAATCTCCTTTACCACTATTCCCGCAGCAAAGTTGGCAATCTGGGCACTGGGTAAAAAGTCAGCTCCCGTAGCAAGGCCCAGGGCAAGAACAGCGGTCACCGTATCCCCGGCTCCAGTAACATCGTATACCTCCTGAGCAACAGTGGGAATGTTAATAATTTCTTTATCTTTTTGAAAGAGGGACATCCCTTCTGCTCCTCTAGTGATAAGCAGGGCCTTAAGATTCAATTCTTTCAAAAACCTTTTGCCAATGGAATGAATACTTTCTTCTTCAGTCAGGACTCCTCCCAAGGCAACCCGTGCCTCATTCTTATTAGGGGTGAGGATGGTAGCTCCCCGATAGTCCTTGAAGTGGCCCACCTTGGGATCGATAACTACCCTCTTTTTATGTTTTTCTGCCAAGGAAAAGATTTTTTTAAGTACCGGGGAAGCAATTATTCCCTTGCCATAGTCAGCTACGACGATAATGTCTACCCGATTGATAAATCTTTCAAGGGCACTTATGAGTCTTTTCCTTGTGTGGGAAGCAACGGAATCTGTTTTCTCCTTATCAATGCGCACCACCTGCTGACTATGAGCAATAATCCTCGTCTTCTGAGTAGTGGGACGTGACCTATCAATGATTAATCCCTGGGTGCTGGCTCCGGTCTTAGTCAAGGCCTTCTTCAGTCTCTTCCCCAGGAGATCATTCCCTATGGTTCCTACCAGATAGACCTTTCCTCCTAAAGAATTTATATTCCTCACCACATTTGCTGCCCCTCCGGGAATAAAGCTTTCTTTTACCACCTTGACCACTGGAACCGGAGCCTCGGGGGAGATACGAGAGACATCCCCCCAGATATACTCATCCATCATGACATCCCCAATAACAAGCACTTTTGCTTCATCAAATCTATTTACAATTTCCACAAGTCTTTTTCTCATTTAAAAAGTTCCTCTTCCACTAAATGACAGATAATATGTCCTATGGTGATATGAACTTCCTGAATCCGGGGAACATCGTCTGAAGGAACGATTAGGGGAAGGTCTACCAGATTCTTCAATTCTCCCCCTCCCTTCCCAATGAAGCCAATGGTTCTCATCCCAAGTTCTTTCGCCTTCTTTGCCCCTTCCAGAATATTGGGTGAATTCCCACTAGTTGAAATGGCGATGGCGATGTCTCCTTTCTTGGCCCAAGCCTCAATCTGCCGAGAAAAGATGGTTTCAAATCCCAGGTCGTTTGTTTGGGCGGTTACTAAGGAGGAGTTGGTAGATAATGCTAAGGCGGGAAGGGCCTTTCTCTCCTTCTGGAATCGACAGACAAGTTCTGTGGCGATATGCTGGGCATCTGCGGCCGAGCCACCGTTTCCAAAGAGGAGGAGCTTTCCTCCCTTCCCAAAGCATTCAATCACCAATTGGCTGGCTTCTGCTATCTTTTCTGCCAATTCTTTAGCCACTAACTTCTTTACGCGCGCACTCTCTTCCAATTCTCTTACTACTATCTCCTCACTCTCAAGGTTAAGGGAGAAGAGCGTATTCGTACTAAGGATGGTCATCATCAGGCACTCGTCCTCATTCCCCAGAGCCTGACGCTTGAGGGTGAAACAAAGAGAAAGGGGGAGGCT
>DRGV01000026.1 GCA_011049955.1 bacterium | reverse complement strand
TTTCGATGCTACTCGCGCTACCTCCCTGCTATCGGTATTGAGTGCTTTTAGAAAGGCATACATAATTCTTTTATCTTTTTTCTTCTGAGCGGTATTCTCCAAGGCCAACAAAACCGTCTTTTTTACATCTCTATCTGGGTCATCGAGTAGTTTTATAAGTGGCTCAATCGCTCGTGGGTCACCACCCAGATTCCCTATAGCCCGGGCTGCCTTCCTTTGTACCTTTTTATCACTATGACTCAAAAGTTTTATCAAGGCGGACATTGCTTTAATAGCAACCCTAGGATCTTTATATTCCAATTCTTCCATAGTTTCTATCTTTTCTTCAGGGGTTCCGGTTTTTAACTTTTTTATTAAATCATTAATACCACGTGCATGAGCTATGGAACTACTTATCAATAATAGACCCATAATGAAAAGACTTAAGATTCTATTCACACATTTGTTCTCTATCATAATTTCACCTCCAAAGCCTCTGCTACAATGTGGACGTCCTTGTCTCCCCGGCCAGAGAGATTAATGATAATTACCCTGTTTTTCGAGAGTTTTGGGGCCAATTTGGCAACATAAGCTAAGGCATGGGCGCTCTCCAGGGCAGGAGTAATCCCTTCTGTCTGGGCAAGTAGAAGGAAGGCCTTCAGAGCCTCCTTATCTGTAATGGGAACATATTTCGCCCTTCCTGACTTTTTGTAGAAAGAGTGCTCTGGTCCCACCCCAGGGTAGTCAAGCCCGGGAGCAATAGAATGGGTCTCTCTAATCTGGCCATCTCTATTCTGTAGTAAATAGCTTTTACTTCCATGTAAGACGCCTATACTTCCTGCCAAGAGGGGTGAGGAGTGCTTTTCGGTCTTTATTCCTCTTCCTGCGGCTTCAACGCCAATGAATTTAACCTTCTTATCCTTATAAAAATGGTGAAAGAGGCCCAATGAATTGCTTCCCCCTCCTACACAAGCCACCAAATAATCTGGCAGTTTTCCTTCCTGTTTCAATATTTGCTTCTTTGCTTCTTTTCCAATAACGGATTGGAAGTCCCTCACCATCATGGGATAGGGATGAGGGCCTACTGTAGAACCTAAGAGATAATGGGTGGTTCTGATATTCGTCACCCAATCCCTGAGGGCCTCGTTTATGGCATCCTTTAGGGTTCGAGAACCACTCTTTACTGGGATTACCTTAGATCCTAATAACTTCATCCTAAAGACGTTTAAGGATTGGCGTCTGATATCCTCTGTTCCCATATAGATTTCACATTCTAAGCCCAATAGAGCAGCAACTACGGCTGTTGCCACCCCATGCTGGCCAGCACCGGTCTCAGCAATGACCCTTTTCTTACCCATTCTCTTGGTAAGAAGCCCCTGACCAAGGGTATTATTGATCTTATGGGCCCCGGTATGGCAGAGGTCTTCTCTCTTAAGATAGATCTTCGCTCCTCCCAATTTTTTTGTTAACTCTTCAGCAAAGTATAGAGGAGTCGGTCTCCCCGCATATTGGGAAAGATAATACTTAAGATCCCTCTGGAACTTCTTATCCTTCTTTATCGAAGAGTAGGCCTTCTCTAATTCTTCCAGGGCATTCATCAATGTCTCGGGAACGAACCTTCCCCCGAACTCTCCAAAATAACCTCTTCTATTGGGTAGCATCTTTCTCACCTGCTCACTTTCCCACCTGCTCCACACCGTCCCTCATCTAATATAATCCCTGGGATCGGTGATCTTTCCCTCCAGGGCGCTGGCCGCTACGGTAGCCGGAGAGGCCAGATAGATAAAGGCCTGGGGATTCCCCATCCTTCCCTTAAAGTTCCTATTGGCAGTGGAGATTACATTCTCTCCATCCGCCGGTACTCCTTCATGGGTCCCCACGCAGGGACCACAACCCGGAACCACCACTGCTGCTCCTACTTTAATGAAGGTCTCGATTATTCCTTCTCTTAGGGTTTTTAGATAGATCTCTTTTGAGGCCGGAGCAACTATGAGCCTCACATTCCTATGAATCTTCTTATTCTTCAAAATCTTACTAACTATCTTTAAGTCCTCTAACCTACCATTGGTGCAGGTTCCCAAGAAGGCAACAGCTATCTTTATTCCTTTTACCTTGCTAATTGGAAAGACATTGTCCACCCGGTGGGGTTTGGCAACCTGGGGTTCTAAGCTACTTACGTCAAATTCCAGAACCTCGCTATAATGGGCATCCCTATCTGCCTTTACTGGCTTGGGCTTCTTTCCAGAAGGATGCTCTTTTAGCCACTTCAGAGTCTTTTCATCCGCCTCCATCATCCCGGCTTTTGCTCCCATCTCAACCGCCATATTACATATGGTGAAACGACCTTCCATAGACAGATTCTTAATCACTTTTCCACTAAATTCTATCGATTTATAGGTTGCCCCATCAGCGGTTAGTTCTCCAATAATATAAAGAATAATGTCCTTAGCATATACCCCCTTAGGTAACCTACCATTTATGATAATTTTGATGCTTTCCGGAACTTTAAACCACAGTTTACCAGAGATCATACTGACCGCAATGTCTGTAGAACCCAGGCCGGTAGAAAAAGAGTTTAGGGCACCATAGGTGCAGGTGTGAGAGTCAGCACCAACTACCAAGTCCCCGCAAGTGACATTCCCTTCCTCTGGGATTACCTGATGGCAGACCCCACAACCTATGTCATAGAGAGTGATTTTATATTCTTTAGCAAAATCCCTCATCAATCTGTGGAGGGTGGAGACTCCTACATTGGGGCTAGGTGCAGAATGGTCGATGACAAAGACCGTCTTCTTGGGATGGGCAATTCTTTTCGCGCCAATATCCTGGAAGGTCTTTATAACCAGAGGAGCGGTTCCATCCTGAGCAAAGGAAAAGTCTATATCTGCTATAATGAGGTCCCCGGCCTTTGCCCTTTTCTTACTATGGCTTGATAGTATCTTCTCCGCTATGGTCTGACTCACAATCCCTCACTCCGTTCGGGAAATTCCAAATCCCAAATTACAAACCACAAACAATATACAAATCCAAATGACCGAAATTCCAAACAAAGGCCTGCTATGAGTTCTTTGTTTTGGTCATTGTGATTTTGGTGATTGGAATTTGTTTGTAATTTGGTGCTTGGTGCTTGTGATTTTACTGTTGACTGGTTACTGGCTTTTTACTCTCTGATATGTTTCCTTTGCTCTTCTAATTGCCTCTCCCTTTCTCAATCTATGGTCAAGACTTAATAGTACTTTCTCCAGTGCTCCTAAGGCAACCAGGATATCTTTAAGTTGAATATAACCCATATGGCCAATGCGTAAGATCTTACCCTTTAACCTCTCCTGACCACCAGCTAAGATTACTCCATACTTCTCCCTTAATCTTTTTAAAATTTCCACGCCATCTATATTCTCTGGTACTTTAATGGCCGTCACCCCATTAGAGAAACTCTCCTTTGCCAATAGTTCTAAGTCAAGCCCCTTCACTCCTTCCCTGGTTGCCTTGGCTAATCTCTTCTGTCTCTCCCAGACCTTCTCCATCCCCTCCTCTCTTATCATCTTCAAGGCCTCATCCAGACCAAAGACTAAAGAGACCGGTGGGGTGTAAGGGGGCTGCCCTTTTTCAAAGAATTCCCGGTAGGTCTTGAAGTCCCAGTAAAACCTGTAGATCCGCGAGGTCTCGCTCGCCTCCCAGGCCCTTTGACTGATGCTAATGAAAGATAGTCCAGGGGGGGTCATCAATCCTTTCTGAGAAGCAGAGATGACCACGTCTACTCCCCAGTCATCTGCTTTCAATTCCTCTACCCCCGATCCACTCACCGCATCGACAACCAGAAGGGTCTTGTGTTCTCTACATATCTTACCCAAAGATCCGATATCGTTTACCACTCCAGTTGAAGTTTCAACCAAGGTAGCGAAGACCGCTTTTATATCCCTAT
>DRGV01000025.1 GCA_011049955.1 bacterium | reverse complement strand
TTTCTTCTTTCCAGGCCTTATACTCTTCAGCAGTTGCTTCAGTTAAAACAAATGAGACTTCGCTTTCTACATCCACCTCCCAACTTTGTTCCCTTCCTCTTCTAAGGCGTTTATAAATCCTCTTTTCCTCAGCAGTAATTTTTCCGTCCATTCTAATAGGTTTCCCTTCCTTATATGCAAAGTGTGTAGTTAGTTCTCTCTTTATTTTAGAGTCTTTGATAGTTACCTCTGTCTTTTTGCCAAATTTTGGTATCAGAACTTTTCCTTTTTGCATGGGCACTTCTATACTTCCCACGCTTAATATCTTGGCGCAGTCATAGCCTCCCATTTTCTCGAAGCCAACCAAATTGTCTTTAAACTGAATGGTTAGTGGCGGGGTATCAAATAAAAGAGAAGTTAATCGCACATCGTATGTCCAGGAATCGCCAACCTTAATCTTTTTCTCTGGCAAGAGAGGAAAAAACTGGTCCATTATGGCGGGCATCTCTAATTCTTTGAATATTGCTTTACATTCTTCCCAGTTCTTTATCTCTGTTTTCCCTTCTTTGGTTATGCTCATTAATATTGGTCTATTACTAAAATCAAAGAATTCACTCGTTTTTTCTCCATTCCTTTCATTTTCTATTACTCCTTCAATGGTCTCATTGGCCTGGGCTACTCCTTTATTGTCAATGTCTTCTATCTTTATTGTTTGATACATTTCTTTCTTTATACTAATTGTTTCTGGTTTCCTATTAGTCATTTTAAATTCTACTTTTGCCGTTGTTATTTGCTTATATCGTAGGACATCTCCTTTCTTAAACTTATATTCCAACTTTACCCTTTTCCCTGTACATCCTAAAACCAGACTCAGAATCAAGAGGCTAACCAATATCAAAGGCTTTCTCATTTCTTTCCTCCTCTTCATTTGTTAACTTATCTCCGCCAAAGGCGGATCAGCCTCTGGCTGAAACTTACCAACTCCTACTTAAGTTTCAGGACGTCCTGCATGTCGTAGAGGCCCTTCTTTGCTTTGATAACAAACTTTACTGCCCTCATGGCCCCCTGGGCAAAGGTATCTCTTGAATGGGCACGATGGGTGATCTCTAATCTCTCTCCGGTTCCCGCAAAGGTTATGGTATGCTCCCCTACAATGTCTCCTGCCCGCACAGCATGGATTCCAATCTCCTTCTTTGTTCTCTCACCAGTGGTTCCTTTCCTTCCATAGACTCCGATTTCTTTAAGACTCCTTCCCAATGCCTTAGCTAAAATCTCTGCTATCTTAATCGCTGTTCCAGAGGGAGCATCCTTCTTCTTCCTGTGATGGGCCTCAACGATCTCAATATCATAATCATTCCCCAAGACAGGGGCAATATCTTTGGCTAACTTAAATAAGAGGTTCACTCCCACGCTCATATTGGGAGCCATAACGCAAGGAATTTGGGCAGCAATCTCTTTTATCTCTTTCAGTTGCTCATCACCAAAGCCCGTGGTTCCAATGACCATGGCCTTGTTATGCTCGATAGCTATTCTCAGATGATTTAAGGTAGTATCCGGATCAGTAAACTCAATGAGCACCTCTCCTTCGTCGATGATATGCTCCAAGTCATCGCTTATCAGGACCCCTAGCCTTCCCAATCCATTTACTTCTCCCGCATCCTTGCCGAAATTGGGGTGACCTTTCCTCTCCAGGGCACCGACTAACTTAATTTCCTCATCATTGACAATAGTACCTATAATACTGGAACCCATCCTTCCGCAGGCTCCGCTCACTATGGCTTTAATCATCCTTTCCTCCTAGATACAGATAATTCAGTCCGTCAAACTGATTTTTAAACTGTCAAACAGTCAGACTGTCAAACTGTTAGGCCGTCAATCCGTGTTCAATTGTAGAAATCCATCAAGACTTTCTTAAGTTTCTCGACATTCTCCTCGCTCATAGGGGCAAGAGGAAGTCGAAGTTCCGGGGTATCAAGCAGTCCTTGCAGAGCCATGGCAGTCTTCACTGGGCCGGGATTAGTCTCAATGAACATAGCCTTACATAAGGGAAATATTTTATAATGGATCTCTCTTGTCTTCTCTAAGTCCCCTTTATTGAACTCATCGACCAGGGCCGCCATCTCTGCTGGAACCAGATTGGCCACCACAGAGATTACTCCCTTTCCTCCTAAGGCAAGCATGGGAAGGACGATGAAGTCATCCCCGGATATGAGATCGAACTTATCTCCACAGAGTCCTACGATATCAGAAGCCTGCTTTAGGTCTCCTGAGGCTTCCTTTATTCCCACAATATTATCTATCTTGGCGAGTTTGGCTACTGTCTCTGGCAAGAGATTGACGCTTGTTCTTCCCGGAACATTATAAAGGACAATGGGAATATCTACCTCTTTGGCAATCTTCTCAAAGTGAAGATACATCCCTTTCTGGGTTGGCTTATTATAGTAAGGAGTGATTATCAAGGCTCCTTTCGCTCCCGCTTCTTTGGCATGTTTGGTCAATTTAAGTGCTTCCTCTGTATTATTGGAGCCGGACCCAGCAATCACGGGGACCTTTCCTTTTGCTTGATCAATAACCACCTCCACTACCTTCTCATGCTCCTCAAATGATAGGGTAGCACTCTCTCCCGTTGTTCCACAAGGAACCAAACCATCTGTTCCGTTTTTGATGTGGAAGTCGACTAGTTCTCTTAACTTCTTTTCATCCACCTTTCCCTCTTTAAATGGGGTAACTAAAGCCACCATAGAACCGCTAAACATCTCTTACCTCCTTGGACACGGATTATCACGAAAATAGTTACTAACAGTTACTAATGGTTACTAAACAGTTACTAGTAGTTACCAATAATTAGTGTAAAAGTAACTGTTCGTAACAGCGAAGCGTAGTAACCGATAGTAACAGTCCTGATTCATCAGGATGTAATAACCATTATTCTTCCTGCTCACCCCGGATTAGATCCTTATAGCCTTCTCTTTTGCGAATGATACAATATTTATCTTTTTCTACTAAGATTTCTGCAACTTTAGGACGGGCATTGTAATTGGAAGACATAGAAAAGCCATAGGCACCGGCATCAAGAATGGCAAGCAAATCACCAGACTTTACTTCTGCTAACTCCCTGTCCTTAGCGAGATAGTCTCCGCTCTCGCATACTGGCCCTACTACATCAACCATGACTTTGGACTTTGGACTTTGGACTTTGGACTTTCCTATTGGGATGATTTCGTGGTAGGCATCATAGAGTGAAGGCCTGATGAGGTCATTCATTGCCACATCAACGATGACAAAGTTCTTCTTGCTCGTCTTCTTAACATATAAAACCTTAGTAACCAGGATTCCAACATCTCCAATAATTGCCCTTCCCGGTTCAAGGATTATTCTATACTTCAATCCTTTAATCAAGGATAACAACTTTTTAGCAAACTCCTTAGGAGTGGGTGTTTTCTCGCCCTTTTTGTAACTTATTCCCAAACCTCCTCCAATATCCAGATACCTTAATTCAATTCCTTCCTTTTCTAATTCTTTTATCAATTCAACAATTTTTCCCAGGCTATCGACAAAGGGCTCTAACTCTGTAATTTGGGAGCCGATGTGCATATGGATTCCCAAAACCTCAATATTTTCTAATTCTTTTGCTTTCTTATAGACCTCTTTCGCTCGAGAGATTTCAATGCCAAACTTACTCTTCGCCAGACCAGTAGAGATATGGGGATGGGTATTGGGATCGATGTCTGGATTTATTCTCAAAGCAATGGGGGCCTTCTTCTTTAATCTCCCTGCTATCTCATCAGTAAGTTCTAACTCTGGAATGGATTCCACGTTGAGCATTAAAATATTATTCTTTAAAGCGTATTCGATCTCTTCTCGAGTCTTGCCTACCCCGGAGAAGACAATTCTCTTTGGCTCCACTCCTATCTTTAGTGCCTTATATAACTCTCCTCCAGAGACGACATCTGCTCCTGCCCCCTGTTCTTTCAAAAGTCTACAGATAGAAAGGTTAGAGTTCGCTTTACAAGAGTAACAGATGAGATGGTCTATTTCTTTAAAAGCCTTGTCGAAGGCTCGGTAATTATCTATAATGCTCCTCTGACTATAGAGATAGAAAGGAGTCCCTACTTTTTTAGCAACGTCCTCAATCCTTACCTTCTCACAGCATAATTCATTATCTCTGTAATCAAAACCTTTCATCACTGTAATCATTTCTTTTTCACTATCTCTTTCCCCTGAGCAATGAGCCTCTTCACACTCTCCTTGGCTGTCCCTCCCGAAGACTTTCGGGCAGCGATGCCTACCTTCACTTTTATAGTATCGAAGACATTCCGACCGAATAATGTGGAGTAGCTCTTGAATTCTTTCAGGGTTAAACCAGCCAAATCTTTTTTCTTCTTGACGGTCCCCTTCACTAATTTACTTACTACTTGATGGGCCTTCCTGAAAGGCACCCCCTTCTTTACCAGATAATCCGCTAAGTCGGTAGCCATGGAGAAGTCGCCCTCCAAAGATGCCAACATCTTCTTCTTATTTATCTTCATGGTATCGAGCATCTGAGCAGAGAGGGATAGAGAACCTTTTAAGGTGTCCACCGTATCGAATAGAGGAACCTTATCCTCCTGCATATCCCGATTGTAGGCCAAGGGCAGAGACTTCATAGTAGTCAGTAAACTCATCAGGTTTCCATAGACCCTTCCTGTCTTTCCCCTTATTAGCTCACAGACGTCTGGATTCTTCTTCTGGGGCATAATAGAAGAGCCAGTAGTAAAATCGTCGCTAAGTTCGATAAAACCAAATTCTTTACTGGAAAATAGAATGAGTTCTTCGCTTAACCGAGAAAGGTGCATCATAATCAAAGAGGCATCGGCTAAGAACTCAATAATAAAGTCCCTATCTGAGACGGCATCCATGCTACTCGGGGTTACTTTGGAAAAGCCCAATAGTCGGGCAGTATATTCCCGATCGATTGCGTGGGAAGTGCCGGCAAGGGCTGCTGCCCCGAGGGGAGAGACATTTACCCGATCAAAGGTATTTAAAAACCTCTCCCAATCCCTATCGAGCATGAAGAAGTAGGCCATTATCCAGTGGGAGAAAAGTATGGGTTGCGCATGTTGTAAGTGAGTATATCCGGGCATAACAGTATCGATATTCTTCTCGGCTACTTTGAGAATACTCTTTTGCAAATTCCTGATTAACTTTGCAATCTCTTTTATCTCATCCCGCAAGAAGAGGCGCATATCTAAAGAAACTTGATCGTTCCGGCTACGTGCAGTATGGAGTTTTGCTCCCACATCCCCGATCTTCTCTATGAGCCTCTTTTCGATGTGGGTATGGATATCCTCCAAAGAAGGGTCAAACTTAAATTTTCCACTCTTTATTTCCTTCTCAATCTCCTTCAAGGCCTTAACAATCCTTTTCCCTTCAGAGTCGGCAATGATCTTGCACTTGGCAAGCATCTTGACATGGGCGATGGAGCCCTGGATGTCATACTTATAGAGCCTCTTATCAAAGGAGATGGACTCTAAAAATTCTTCTACCAATTGATTCCTTTTTTTAGCAGAACCACTTCCCCAGCTTTTATTCATACCTGTTTCCTCCAATTTAGGCTTCAAGTTACAAGTCTCAAGCTGCAAGTTTTTTGTGGCCTGTGGCTTGCAGCCTGTAGCTCCTAATTTTATTGCTGCTTTCTCTCTATCCTTGCCTTTACCTTTATAGGAAGGCCTAAGATCTCTATGAAGCCCTTGGCCAGTTTTTGATCGAAGATATCCCCTTTTCCATAGGTGGCCAAGGCCTGGCTATAGAGAGAATATGGGGACTTCCTTCCTACAACAACACACTTTCCTTTATAGAGCTTGAGCTTCACGGTTCCCGTGACACCTTCTTGAGTCTTTTCAACAAACTCATCCAGGGCTTTCTTTAAGGGCGAATGCCACATCCCGCCATAGATTAGTTCACTGTACTTCTTATCAATCAGTGCTTTGAACTCTAATGTCTGGCGAGTAAGGGTGAGATTCTCCATCTCCTTATGGGCCAGATAAAGAATCCTTCCTGCTGGTGCCTCATATATCTCCCTGGATTTTATTCCCACTACCCGGGATTCAATATGATCTACACGACCGACTCCATTCGCTCCCCCAATCTCATTTAATTTAGTAATTAAATCTACTGGTTTATACTCTTTGCCGTCTATCTTCTTTGGAATTCCATTCTCAAAATCAATCTCTAAGTAAGTGGCTTTATCCGGAGCTTTCTCTGGTGAAGTAGTCAATTGATAGATCTCCTCTGGCGGCTCCTTCCAGGGGTCTTCTAAAATACCGCATTCAATGGCGCCCCCCCCAGAGATTCTTATCAATACTGTAGAGGCTCTTTTTGGTTGTCTGGGACTGCAAAGGGATATTGTGCTTCTTGGCATAATCCATCTCATCTTCCCTGGTCTTCAGTTCCCATTCCCGAATTGGAGCAAGGACCTTCATATCAGGGGCTAAAGCCGCAATGGAGATCTCAAAACGCACCTGATCATTCCCTTTACCGGTACAACCGTGAGCCACAGCATCCGCTTTCTCTTCTTTGGCAATCTCTACTAAGGATTCAGCGATCAATGGTCGGGATAGGGCAGTAGCCAATAGATACTTGTCCTCATAGATGGCATTGGCACATAAACCCTTGAAGACAAAGTCTTTTACAAACCTCTCCTTCAGATCCTTTACTACTACCTTCTCTGTCCCAATCTCTTCTGCCCTCTCTTTGGCATCCTCTAAGTCTTCTCCCTGTCCCAAGTCAGCCAAAAGAGCGATTACTGGAACTTTATACTTCTCCTGTAGCCATTTCAGAATTACAGAGGTATCCAGTCCCCCGGAATAGGCCAGAACTATTTTTTTAATCTCTGTCATTTTACACCTCACTTTATGGCTCAAGGGTTAACGAGAAATAGCACGGAAATCCTTAAATCACAAGCACCAAATCACAAATCACAAACAATATGCAATGACCAAATGACCGAAATTACAAACAATAGTTTTGGACATTAGAATTTTGGTAATTGGGATTTGTTTGGAATTTGGAATTTGTTATTTGGAATTTACTAGTTTCTACTTACCCCTATTACTTACTTGCTCAGCAGTAATACTAATATTGCTTTTTGGACGTGGAGCCGATTCTCTGCCTGATCAAAGACCACAGAATGCGGCCCATCCATCACCCCATCTGTAATTTCCTCCCCCCGATGGGCAGGAAGACAATGCATGACAATACAGTCCTTCTTCGCCTTTGCTATTAGCTCTTCGTTCACTTGATAGGGATAGAAGATGCTCCTTCGCTCTGCGGCTTCTTCCTCCTTCCCCATACTGGCCCAGACATCGGTATAGATAACATCGGCATCCTTTACTGCTTCAGATGGGTCTTCCAGAATATTTATCTTTGCTCCACTAATCATGGCCTCGCCACTTGCCCTTCTCACCACTTCTTCGTTTGGCTGATGGCGAGAGGGACAAGCGAGGAAAAGTTCTATCCCCATCTTGGCCGCCCCATAGCACCAGGAGTTGGCGACATTATTTCCATCACCGACATAGGCCACTTTTAGTTTCTTGAGCCTTCCTTTCTTTTCCTTTAGGGTATAGAGGTCGGATAATACCTGACAGGGATGGAGTAGATCAGATAAGCCATTTATTACCGGGATAGTACCATACTTTGCCAGATCCTCCACATCCTGATGATCATAGGTTCGGATCATTATCCCATCCACATAGCGGGATAGAGTCTTTGCTGTATCCTTAATCGTTTCCCCTCTGCGTAGTTGCAGATCCTGAGCACTCAAAAAGAGGGCATATCCTCCTAGTTGATACATCCCGGCCTCAAAGGAAACCCTGGTCCTGGTAGAGGGCTTCTGAAAGATCATGGCCAATGTTGTATCCAACAATAGAAGATGCTCCTTCTTCTTTTTATGTAGTTTCTTCAGTCTCTTTGTCAGTTTGAAGATCTGATTAATCTCCTTTGGCGTCAAATCAACGATAGAAATTAAGTCCTTGTGTTTCATTCTTGCCTCCCCATTGTCTCTCAATTGTTAACCAGTTAGCCGGTTTACCGGTTTGCCAGTTTTAAACTGGCTCACTGGATAACTGGCTAAACATTTTTAAACACTTCGTCTAAAGTAGTTATTACCCTATCCACTTCGTCTTTAGTTACGATTAAAGGGGGGATAAACCTTAAAACCTTATCTACAGTACAGTTGATGAGGATTCCTTTCTCCTGACATTTAGTAACGATATTCTTCCCTTCAAATTCCAATTCCATTCCGATCATAAGTCCTTTTCCCCGAACACTTTTAATAAAAGAATATTTCTTTTGAAGCCCTTTCAATTTCTCTATAAAATAATTGCCTACTTGGGCAGCGTTTTCTATTAATTTCTCCTCCAAAACGGCCTCAAGAGCAGCACAGGCCGCGCTACAAGCTAAAGGATTTCCTCCAAAGGTTGAGGCATGATTACCAGGAGAAAAATAAGAGGCGATCCTATCTTTAGTAATCATACAGCCGATGGGAAAACCTCCTCCCAGGCTCTTGGCCAAGGTCATGATATCCGGCTCTATCCCATAATGCTCATAAGAGAATAACTTTCCCGTCCGTCCCATCCCGCACTGAATCTCATCCAGGATGAGTAAGAGATCATTCTCGTCACATAACCTGCGAATCCCTTTTAGATAATCGTCTCCCGCAATATTTATTCCACCCTCTCCTTGAACGGGCTCCAACATTATAGC
>DRGV01000024.1 GCA_011049955.1 bacterium | reverse complement strand
GGAGAGGGGGGTATCGGTAGTCTTCAATATTAAGAAGAGAGAGAATATTTTAAGCGATAACACTCCCCATAAGACAACCATCGATGTCAAGAGGCTGTCCTTAGCAGAGCTGGAATATTCCTCAGTGCCCCGCCTCTCTCCTTATGCCTATCTCAAAGCCACCATAATCAACGATACCGATTATCCTCTTTTGGCTGGTAAAGTGAATGTCTTCTCCGAAGCAGATTATATTGGGACTTCCAGGATCGATACTGTTGCCCCACAAGAGGAATGCGAACTATTCTTAGGAATTGACGAAGGAATAAAAGTGAAGAGAGAGCTGATAAGCAAAAAGACCAAGTCCTCAGGCAGGAAGAAAGAGACCACTTATGCTTATAAGATAGAGATTGAGAATTATAAGAGAGAGAAGGAGACCATCACCATTATTGATCAGATCCCGGTCTCTCAGGATTCCAGAATTAAGGTTAAACTTCTTGAGACGAGTGATAAACCTACAGAAGAGATAGAACAGGGAATTATCAAGTGGAGGTTCAGTCTTCTTCCCAAAGAGAAGAAAGAGATCACCTTCTCTTTCTCTATAGAATATCCCAGAGGAGTCAGAATTCAAGGATTATAATTGACTTGACAAATCCGAAAGATTAAGTTATATTAAGATTGACAATTGAATATTGCTCCGACCCCGATGTTCTAAGTTTCTTTAGGAATATGATATCGGGGCGATAGGGCATCCTGAGAAATCAGGATACCTCCCGTGTTTGGAAAGGAGATAACGCGGAAACGCAGAACCCTTCAGGCGCAGAAATGCAGAAGATAATTCGGCGTCTCAATGGGTTTCGGCGTCTCGGCGATAACCAGCTTCCTATAGCCCACGGGAGCTGGTTTTTTTGTTTTTCGAGTAGTTCGGAAAACAAAAATTCGGCCGACAATAGTTAGTGACGGACAGGTTTTCTTTTGTAAAGAAAAAGTGGCCGACAATAGTTAGTGGTGGACAGGTTTTTATTACACAGATTATCCAATGCGCTTCGCTTGCATTGGAGAGAGCATAAATATAAGAAAGCCTTTCGCTTCGCTCAAGAACCTTGTTTCTCGCTGTGCTCGAAATTAAGCATTGGCACGGATAAAAAAATGAAGAAAAAGATATTTCTTTTGGGATTTATATTCATTATGGTCTTTACGCTGGGCTGTAAACGAAAGGTTTCGCATCTTATTCTGGCTACTACCACAAGCGTGGAGAACTCCGGTCTTCTCAACACATTAATTACTTCTTTTGAAAAAGAGGCAAAAGTAAAGGTGGATGTTATTGCCTGTGGAACAGGGAAGGCCATCCGATTGGCAGAGAATGGGGATTGCGACCTAATCCTGGTCCACGATCCGGAGGCCGAGAAGAGATTCGTAAGGGAAGGGTATGGAATAGATAGAAGGAGCATCATGTACAATGACTTTGTCATCGTTGGGCCAAGGGATGATCCAGCGAAGATTAAGGGAATAAGAGGAGTAATACCTGCTTTATCTGCCATTACTCATAAGAAAGCGTCCTTCATCTCCCGGGGGGATGATTCTGGAACACATAAGAGAGAGAGAATGCTCTGGGAAAGAGCAGGTTTGATCCCAGAGGGTGAATGGTATCAGGAGACGGGACAGGGGATGGGGCCCACTTTAATTATTGCAAGTCAGAAGAGGGCCTACTCTCTCACAGACCGCGCCACTTATCTATCCTATAAAAAGAAAATAACTTTGGATATCCTTTATGAAAAGGATAAGTTATTATATAACCCATACAGCATAATATTGGTCAATCCTGAAAGACATGCTCATATTAATTATAAAAGAGGTATAGAATTCATTGACTTTCTGATCTCAGATAAAGGAAAGAGGATAATAAGGGAATTTGGTAAGGAAAAGTTCGGAGAACCACTCTTCCACCCCATAGGGGAATAGTATGGATTACATATTGGCGGGACTTAAAGAGGCCCTTCAGTTACTCTTAAGTTTTGACAGAGAGACCTACACCATTATATTTTTATCCCTACGCATCTCAGGAACTGCGGTTCTTTTAGCTTCATGTCTTGGCATTCCCCTGGGAGCATTGGTTGGACTCCACAGGTTTCCGGGGAGAGGAGTAATAACCACCATACTCAATACCTGCTTCGCCCTTCCCACAGTAGTGGTGGGACTCTTCATCTATCTCTTCCTATCCCACAGGGGTCCTTTAGGCATGTTGGGCCTTCTCTATACCCCGGGTGCCATGATTATTGCCCAGACCATCTTAGCTACCCCTATTATCGGTGCTCTTTCCCTGGTAGCGGTAAAAAGCGTGGATCCTGCCATTACTAAGAGTGCTATCTCCCTTGGAGCAACAAGGATCCAGACAACGCTCGCTGTCTTAAGAGAGGCGAGAGTAGCCATCTTAGCGGCATTAATCGTTGGATTTGGGAGAGTGATTACTGAGATCGGAGCAGCCATGATCGTGGGAGGGAATATAAAAGGGACTACCCGGGTGATGTCCACGGCCATCGCTTTAGAGACCGGGAAGGGAAAGTTTGAGCTCGCTTTAGCCTTAGGGATCATATTACTAACCATCGCTTTTCTAATAAACGCTGGATTATACTACTTACAAAGGATTAGAGAATGAATCCATATGCTATACGAACCCATGATCTATCCAAAGAATATAATGGGGAGGCCATTCTAAAGAAGATAAATCTTCAATTGGAAAGAGGGAGAATACATGCTATAATAGGGCCGAGTGGCGTGGGAAAGAGCGTTTTATTACGCCTCTTGAACCTCTTGGAAGAACCAACCTCTGGGGAGATCCACTTCGATGGAAGAGCACTAAAAGAGAATGATCGCTTGGAATTGCAGAGGAGGATGACTTTGGTCTTCCAGAAGCCCGTCCTCTTCAATACCTCTGTCTATGAGAACGTGGCCTATGGACTGAAGGTGAGAAAGGAGAATAGAAGATCGATCCTTGAGAAAGTGAGGAAGGCTTTAGAGGTAGTGGACCTTAAGAACTATGAGCATAAGAGGGCAAGAAACCTCTCTGGAGGAGAGAAGCAGAGGGTGGCTATAGCACAGGCCATGGTTCTGGAGCCGGAGATTCTCTTTCTTGATGAACCAACATCTGATCTTGATCCCAGGAATGTGGCCATAATAGAGGAATTGATAAAATACATTAATGAGGAATTCAAGATCACTGTCGTTATTGCTACTCACAATATGTTTCAGGCAAAGCGCCTCGCCCATGAGGCCACCTTCCTATTTGGGGGCCGGATCATTGAATCAGGAAAAGCACAAGAGATCTTCACCAAACCAAAAGACAGGCGCGTCTTGAGATTTATTGAAGGAAAGATGATCTTTTAAAACACGAGTATAGGCGAATCAACGCGGAAACGCAAATATACACGAATTGCAACCGCTTTCACTTTACATTTTTAATTTTTCATTGATAACTGTCTTACTGTCAGACTGTCTAACTGTCAAACTGTTTACCAATAAGGGGGTTTAAAGATGGAATAGGACGGTGCGCTTCGCCCTGTACCATACGGTTCAGGGCTTCGTTGGCACCTAGATTCCATTATGAAGATAAGGAGGATTAGAATTATGGAATATGGCCATTTTGATGAGAAGAATCAGGAGTATGTGATAACCAATCCAGCGACACCTCGTCCCTGGATCAATTATCTGACCAATGAGGATTACTGTGCCTTGGTCTCTCACACTGGAGGGGGATATAGTTTCTACAAAGATTGCGGGATAAATAGGATCCTGAGGTGGTCTCCAAGTAATTTCTTGACCGACCGGCCGGGGAGGTATGTCTATCTGAAGGACTTAGCTACCGGACAGTACTGGAGTTTGAATTGGCAGCCCATGAGGAGGGAACTGGACTTCTATGAGGGAAGGCATGGCTTAGGCTATACCACCATTACTACTAAGGCCTTTGGGGTGACGGGAGAGATAGCCTACTTTGTTCCTCGGAAAGAGTCCTGCGAGATATGGAAAGTGAAAATAAAGAACGATACCAGAAGGAAGAGAAGATTTTCATTGTATGGTTTCGTAGAATGGCTCATTGGTGAATACTTTTTAGAACTCAGGATACATAATATTACTACTCTCTATAATAAGGTCTGGTGGGATGGAGAGACAAAAGCCATATTGGGTAAGAAGACCGCCAGTTGGGAGCAGGGGAATATCAGGCCCTTTGAGGGATTGGTTTTCTTCGGCTCTAACTTCAAGGTTGACGGTTATGAGTGCCAGAAGACAGCATTTACCGGAAGATATAACGATATCTCAAATCCCGATGGGCTGAAAAACGAGGCCCTGCAAAATTCTAATTGCGAGGGTGAGGATGCCGTAGGTGTATTGCAACATAACTTTGGGTTGGATGGATTAGAAGAGAAGGAGTTTGTCTTTATTCTTGGCCAAACAAAGAACGAAGAGAGAGTAAAGGAGATATTGAATAAGTATCAGGATGTCATTCAGGTAAGGAAGGAATTGGATGCGGTGAGGAAGGACTGGCAGACGAAGACCTCTCTCATTAAGATTGAGACTCCGGATAAAGATTTTAATACTTTAGTGAATACCTGGCAAACCCTGGATTCAGACTCAAGATACTTTCCGTATCTTGTACATTGCACCTGTATCCCTTTCCTGGACCGCCCCCATGGTAATAAGAGGGATTCCTC
>DRGV01000023.1 GCA_011049955.1 bacterium | reverse complement strand
GTCTGGTTTACTAATGTGGCTGGTGCCTATAAACTCCACCTCTCTAATCGCGATGTCAACTTCTTAATCCAGGCAATATCGACTCGTAACCCGGTCAATATCCTCTCTTCCCCCAGGATTCTTACCCTGGATAATCAGGAGGCCCAGGTGACGGTGGTCCGCGAATATCCCTTCATCTCATCACAGGTAATGAGCACCAGCGGGACAACCACCACTACCTATACCTATAAGGATATGGGCATAATCCTGACCGTCACCCCTCAAATCAATCCGGACAAATTTGTGAGATTAACATTGAAGCAGACGGTAACCAGGTATGCTGGCGTCGCGGAGGGATCCCTGCTGCCCATATATGATAAGCGGGAAACCGAAGGAAGTATGCTCATCAAGGATGGTCAGACGCTAATTATGGGAGGGATGATTCAGGAGAACGTAACCGATACTTTTACCAAGGTACCGTTTCTGGGGAGTATCCCAGTCCTGGGCTTCCTCTTCCGAAGGAAAGAACATACCCGCACCAGGACCGAGCTTATGATCTTTGTCACTCCTTATGTGATCACCTCTCCGGCAGAGGGTAAGAAGATGACTGAGAAGCAGACGGCGGTACTGGCTACTCCTCCGCCAGAGGATCTGAGACTAAAGGAAAGAACCCCCGTTAGTAAGGATTTAAAAGGTATGAAAGGGGAAAGGTGGTGGAGAAAGAGAAGGAGGGAGCAGAAAAAGCCTGTTAAAGTGGAAGAAGAGAAGATTGAGATACCGGAATTGGAGGAGGCTGTAATACCAGAGATAGAAGAAAAGAAGAAGGAGTAGATTGAATTTCTAATATCCAATATCCAATTTCCAATTTCTAATGAAATACTTTACCTTTAGTTAAAGGGTTAAGGTTAAGTTGTTGATTTGGCCCCTCGGATCCTGCCCATTCGGGTTCTCGTCCCGAGACCCCTCAGGATCGAGGGAAAGATCCTCGGGATCTGAAGGGTTGTTAGGTTAGGTAGTTGATCTTTTTTTACCCTAACCCTTACCCAACTACCAAACTCACTACCTTACCCTAACCTAACTACTTTTTCTTCATTGGAAATTAGTAATTAGAAATTTAACATGTTTTGTTAGGAAGGAAATAAAATGAGAAGAAGACTTATTCAGGGAGGCCTAATTGCCGGGTTGGTTATCACTTTATTCCTCTCTCTTTCCTGTGCTCAAGCAAGAAAAGGGAATAAAATTGCCGAGACTAAGAAAGAAAAAGTCACGAGCGGCCACTATGAAAAAGGGAGAACCTTCCTTAAAGAGGGCTTTATCATCGATGCCATAAGGGAGTTTAAGAAAGCCATCAAGGAGAACCCAGATAACCTTAAGGCGCACTACTACCTTGCTTTCTCTTATAAGGAGAAGAAATATCCCGGTCTGGCGATAGAAGAGTTCGAAGAGGTAGTGAGAATAAACCCTGGGATTACCGAGGCTCATTATCAGTTGGGAGGCCTCTATGTGGTAAGTGGCTTAAATGAAAAGGCCATTCTGGCCTATGAGAAGGTTCTGGAACTCAAGCCAGAGCATGAGAAGAAGGCCGGGATCAAAGCCACCCTCTTTACCCTCAATTATAATTTAGGAGTAACCCACTATAATAATGGAGAGTATGCCCCGGCCCGGGAGAACTTCCAGAAGGTCCTGAAGATTAAGCCAGAGGAGGAAAGGATAAAAGAGCTTCTGGAGAAGACCAATGAGATCTTAGGAGTTACTAAACCAAGACCAGTGGTAACCACTGGCAAAGCCAAGGATCTTTTAGATCGAGGAGTTAAATATTATAACTTTGGCCAGTATAAAGCGGCCATCAGAGAGTTTCAGAAGGCCATTGAGAGAGAACCCCAGTCCTTAGATGCTCATCTCTATCTTGCTTATGCCTATGAGAAGCAGGGAGAGAAGGAGAAGGCCATTGGAGAGTATCAAAAGATAACTGAGATCGATCCCAATCATCTGGATGCCCACTATCAATTGGGGGTCTATTATGATAGGACAGGCAAGAAAGATGAGGCCATAAAGGAGTATGAAAAGGTTCTATCTTTGAAACCGAGCAAAGAGAAACTTGAGAAAATTTCTCCTGTTCTCTATGCTTTCTACTATGGACAGGGAATAAAGTCCTATAATAAGAAGAAATACCAGGAGGCAAAAGAGAGTTTTCAAGAAGCACTAAAGGTCAAACCAGGTGATTCCCATGCCACTGAGATGCTTTCCACAGTGAAGATGCTCCTCGAGGAGAAAGGAAAAGAGTAGGAAGATATGACGCCCATCAAGAAAAAGTTCGCTCTGAGATTGGAAGATAGACTCATCATCCTGGTGGTGGCCCTGATCATCATCATCATGGTTGCCGTAACCATAGCTACCATTAGACGGGAGCAGTCGGGGATGGAACTGGCCATGAAGGTCAATGCAAAGATCTACTCCGACTTCTTAGCAACAAGCAATCAAGAACAACTTCTGAAGAAGGACTACGTTGCCTTGGGGAGTGCGGTAGAAGAAGTGATTAAGAAAATCCCGGATATTGCCTATGTTGCCATCTATGATGATGAGGGTCGCACCATGGTTCGAAGCCGGAGCGCTGCCTTAAGTAAAGAGGCCTTCTCCTCAATCGATAGATTACTTAAGGAATCCATTAAGATTACCCTGGCCCCCAAAATTGCGGAGAGCATTCAGATAGGGAAGAAAGAGATTCTCTACGATACTATCGTCCCCGTTACGGTTTCTGGATTGAAAGCTGCACCGATAGGAGCGGTGCGCATGGGATTCACTACCGCGCGCATCCGGGAAAAAGGTAAAGAGATCCGGAATCAGAGTATCATATTCACTGCGTTCCTCGTTGTCTTTGGTATGATAGGAACCCTGATCGTGGGAAGGTTATTGAATAAGCAGATCAGCGAGGAGGTCGCTGCCCGCGCCGCCTCCCGGGAAGAGGTGGTGCCCGGAGAGCAATACGATCTGGGGAAGGAGCTGAAAAAATATCTCCCGGAGTATGGAGAGAGGTTCGATGAGGCCTATAAAAAGCTCTCCCCCCAGGATCTCTTTGCCCTCTTCAAGGCAGCCCGGGAGATACCAACTGCTTTGAGCCTGAAAGAGGCCCTGAAGCTCAGTGCCCAGACTATCTCGGACGTCATGAAGGTCTCGGAACTGGTCATCTTCTTAAAGGATGAGAAGACCGGGGAATTGAAGGCCAGAATGGGCTATGATATGAGCGGTTCCATGAGCGAGAAGGCCCTGGTAGATATCAAGGTGGATAAAGGAAGGGGGGAGGTCTGGATGGCCTCGGAGTTCGGAACCTCTTCTCTTATTGATACCCTCGGGTCGGGAAGTGGAATCGTCTCTCCCTTAACGAGCAAGGGAAAGACCCTGGGAGTGGTTGAGATCAGGAGTCGGCTATCCGAGGAACCCTTCAGAGAAAAGGACCAATTACTCTTAGAACTTTTAGGCAGCCTGGTGGCTACTTCCCTTGATAAGGCACAGGCCATGGAAAAGGGAAAAGGGGAAAGTTAGACTTAATTTCCAATTACCAATTTCCAATTCCCAATTTTTAAAGCAACCACAGATTAACACGAGAATTCTTTAAAATAATTAACCACTGAGAACACTGAAAGCACTGAATTAAGAGCTTATTATTTTTTTGTGTCTTCAGCGAGTTCAGTGGTAAAATTTAAAAGAAGATTTTTAGAATCTTGTGAGAATCTGGTGGAAATCCGTGGTTGCTATCTTGATTAAAGGAAAGAGCAATGATTCGCTTTGAAAAGATAATTCCTCTCATCGGGAAGTTTATCAGTGATCTTTTACTCCGGGGTTCTGTGAGGCTGAGTTATTCCAAAATCAGCACCTACAGTCAGTGTCCCCTGAAATATAAGTACCAGTATATTGAGAAAAGGCCCACCAAACCCAGCCCTTACTTAGACTTCGGTTCCACCATCCATAATACCTTAAGAGATTATCACAGTAATTTTGACCCTAAGAAAGCAAGTTTAGAGGATTTAATGGTTGTTTATCAGAGGAACTGGATCTCTACCGCCTACAAGGACAAGGAGGAAGAGGAGAGATTCAGAGAACAGGGCAGACGTATCCTGGAGGCCTACTACGAGAAGGCCAAGGCAGACCCCAATCAGGTCCTATACCTTGAGGAATTCTTCAAGGTAAAGATTGGGGATTATGAACTGGTGGGGAAGATAGACCGGGTAGATAGGCTTCCCGATGGGGGGTGGGAGATCATTGATTATAAGACCGCGCGCAGGATCAAGGATGAGAGTGAATTGGAGAGCCCCCTCCATCCCACTGAGGTTCAGGAGACACTGCAGCTCGATATCTACTATATTGCCTGCCAGGAGAACTGGAGGAGGGCGCCGAAGAAGCTCTCTATCTACTATCTTGCTGCCCAGGAGAATGGTCAATATCGGCCGCGCAAGGTAAGCGTTTCTCGTAGCGGGGGGGAAGCCCAGAGAATAAAGGCCCTTAAACGAGCCATCCATAATATCGCCCAGGGTATCCGGAAGGAGGACTTTCTGCCCAAGAGAGGGGTATTATGCGGCTGGTGCGACTTCTATTCCCTATGTGCTGCCTGGGAGGAGCAAAGGGAGAGATATAAGGCCCCTGAGGCCACCATCTTTCGTAAGGCAAGGGAGGAGGGAAGATTAGGCCTCTCCTATTCCAAGATGAGTATGTTCCAGAGATGTCCCGCCCAGTACCAGGCAACCTATATCGATAAAGTTCCCACGAAGCCCAAACCCTTCTTCTCCTTTGGTTCCACTATTCACGCCGCCTTTGAGGAGTTCTACAATTATGACGGCATCTTTACCATACCTTCCCTGCGCTATCTCTTAGAACTCTATAATAAGCACTGGATTCCGATCGGTTATCGGGATAAGAAAGAGCAAGAGAAATACTATCAGGATGGGCTGAAGATGATGAAGGACTACTACCAGCAATTCGTTAAGAAAGACTTCAAGCGGGCGATCTATTTAGAGGAGTACTTTGAACTTCCCATTGGAAGGGACTCGGTCATGATCGGCTATATGGACCGGGTGGATAAACATTCCGATGGAACCTACGAATTATTCGATTACAAGACCGAGCCCCGCCTGGCTACCCAGGAGGATTTGGATAATGACCTCCAGTTCACCATCTACTACTGGGCAGCAAAGGAGAGTCTGGGCATCACCCTGGATAAGTTGAGTTTCTTCTACCTGAGGTTCAATGAAAAGTTGCTCACTACCAGAAGTCAGGCAGATGTCGGTAGACTCATCGCTACGGTAGAAGAGCTTGAAGAGGAGATAAAAAGAGCCCATCAGAACCGGGACTTCCCGAGGAAGATAAATAAATACTGCGTAAGCTGCGACTTAGAATGCCCTTTAAAGGAAGAAGCAATAGAGAAATACGGGGGATTAGAGGTTTAAAGGAGGATAGAGAAGATGCGCACTATGGAGCGTCGGGACCTTCTGCGTCTCTTATTAGTCGCCTTTCTGGTCGGGTTTGTAGTATTAATCGTTGCCAAATTCAAGAGAGACTTTGCTTACGATATAGAGAGCAACCTGAGGAGTAATCGGGACTACTATCCCGCAGTTCAGGTGGAAAAATGAGCCAAGCAAGTTGTCTCTTTCTTCGTTAACACTCAGAAATAAGAACCTTTTGCTATCGCTCAAGAACCTTGTTTCTTTGTTAACACTCAGAAATAGGCTTAGAATAACCAGTAACCAGCGTAAATAAATTCCAAATCCCAAGTACCAAATTACAAACAAATCCCAAATTCCAATTACCTAATGTTCAAAACAAACCGTTTTGGTCATTGTGATTTTGGTTATTGTACATTGTTTGTGATTTGTAATTTGTGTATTGGAATTTGCAGTCTTTGATTGCTGTAAACTCCCGAACGTAGTGAGGACAAGATGGTCCAGGCCTATGGAGCAAAGGTAGCAGAGGAGAAACCGGCAGCAGGTAGGGGGATGGGATTAAGGGAAAGAGAGATAATCCTCTTCTGCTGGATCTTCATCCTGGGGGTGGCCTTAGCCACGGCCTTCTTCCAGGGGGTCAGTTTTCGTGATTGGCAGATCATTCCTTCCGAATCTTTTCTCATCCTTCCCCGATATCTCCCCATAGCCTGGGTTATTATTGCTATTCTGGCGGGCTTGACCGCCTTTTTCTTTTATAGAGAGAAATCACCAGAGGCTGTGCCTCCTGAGGTTCTACCCATCCCAGAGAAACCTCCAGAACTTTCTCCGGCAAGAATGAAATGGACTACCCCTTCCTTAGTCATCTTAGCCCTCCTCTTAGGCATTACCATCTATACCAATAAGGTAGATACCTCTTCTCCTAATCATCTGACCCGTTTCTTGAGCAAGGACTGGGGAGAGAAGAGGGTGGTCATAGGGAAGATCTGGAAGGAGCCCGAGGTAAGGTATCATACCGATCCCGAAACCGGGGAGATGGTGGAAAAGGGCACCAATCTCGTTATTCGACCTTCTAAGATTCAACGCGAACCCCCGGATGGTCCCTTTGTTGAAAAGATTAAAGGGGATATATTAGTAACTACTACTCCCATGATTGGATGGGATGTTTATAAAAAGATATCCTCATCCGAGGCACTGGGCTATACCGTCAAGTTACACGCTCCTCTATTTGCCGAGCAACCCTCTAATAATCCGGGAACCTTTGACTATAAAAGATACCTGAGGAACAGCGGGATATATGCCAAGTCCCCACTCACCTTTCCCAGCCGCTGGGCCCCTCCCATTGAGATTTTAAAAGAGACCAGGGGGAGGCTCTGGGTAGAGGCCGCCCTGGGCATCAAGAAGAGGATGCTTGCTGTCTTCAAGAAGACCATGCCCTATCCAGAGAGCGCCTTCCTAGGTGGGGTTACCCTGGGCCTGCGTCATGGATTAATAAAGCTTTACCGCTATCCCTGGTCTCCCTTAAGCGTGGAGGATGCTTTCCGCCATGCGGGGACCATCCACGTCATAGCGGTCTCCGGCCTCCACGTAACGGTAATCGCTGGAATGCTCTTCGGTATCTCCCTCCTTCTGTTCAAGTCAAGAGAGAAGGCAGCAGCCTTTACCCTTTTCTTTATGATCTTCTTCGCCCTGATGATATTCACCGCCCTTACCGGTGCCCGCCCCTCCACCATGCGGGCCTTTATCATGGTCTCCATCGCCCTCCTCCTCTGGGCAATGGGTATCGGCCTGCGCTACTCCCTCCTCTTATCCATCCCCATCGCCGGTACCGCCATTCTTCTCCTCAACCCCCTGGTCCTGACCGAGGCCAGTTTCACCCTCTCCTTCGGTGCTGTCCTATCCTTAGGACTGATTACCAACCCCACCATGAGGTATTTAAAGAAACTGAAAGGCCTTCCATCCGTGGCCCTCTTAATCATCGCCCTTATCTTTCCCCTTATCTCCTACTTTCAGAGAGAGGCCTTCAAGGAACTCTCCACTATGGGACAGTTCATCATCTTCGCTTTCCTCCTCCTTGTAGTCTCCTATATCATCCAGAGGCGTCATCGCCTGGGAAGGTTCCGCAAGGTAACGAATATTGTTCTCTATCGTGAGAAACAGGGGGGCTTTAAGAGCATAGAGGAACTGGCCCAGGTTCCGGGTATAGATAGAGGAACCTTCTCAAGACTCAAGGGAAAGATAGAGAAGGCCGGGATTAATATCAATACTGCTAGTGGATATGTCTTAGGGAATTTAACCCGGGGAGGACCACTCTTCAGGTTTGGCTTAGGTGATGGAAACCCCTTCTTTCTCGCCAAGTGGTTCTTCGCCTTCCTCGCTGCCCAGGTAGCCATCAACTTAGGGATGATGCTTCCCCTCTCCCTCTATTACTTCAAGCACGTTCCCTATGCCGGCCCCTATAGCAACTTCATCGCCATCCCCATCATTACCACCATCATTCCTTTAGGGATAATGGCGGGCATCTTAGGGATGGTCATCCCCTGGTTGGGCCAGTACCTGGCTTTGCTCATGAATGCCGGCAACTGGCTCCTGGTCAAACTCTTCTTATGGCTCTCCTATACCGCCACCAATATTTTTCGCTACCCCTTTGAGAAGACCCCTACCGTCTATCAGTTAGCCGGCTATTTCTCCCTCCTCTTAGTCTATATCTATTTCGATGACCTGCACAAAAAACTCACCTGTCCCAATCTTAAGAGTATCGAGAAGGAGATTAAGAAGAAGGAAGCCCAGGCCGAATTTCCTGAGGAGATAGAAAAACTTAAGGAGGAGAAAAAAGCGTTAGTAAGAGGGAGGATCCGTGCCGGGATAATCGTGGCTCTCGTTGCTCTTCTCTTCTTCATCGGTTCTCTATCTGCCCGGAGAAAGCCGCTTCTGAAGGTCCTCTACCTCTCCGTGGGATACGGGGACTCCATCCTCATCCAGACCCCTAAGGGAAAGAATATCCTCATAGATGGGGGATACCGCAGCCCTACCTGGGATACGGGAGAGAAGACCATCGCCCCGGTCCTGGTGAAGGAAGGAATCAAGAGATTGGATACGGTAGTACTCACCAACCCCAGCTTAGAGCATATGGGGGGACTGATCTCCATCATTAAGAACTTCGAGGTCGACCAATTCATCGATAGTCTGGGTCCCGACCGGGTAAGCCCGGATATCTCCTATGACGAATTCCTCGCCCTCTTGAACGATAAATATTTTTGGGAGAATAGGGATAAAGAATCTGTCCAGGAAACCTATGAAACCTATCGGGAACTCTTGAAAGTCCTGAAGGAGAGGATGGTCACCCATAAGAAGGGGAGTTATGGAACCATCATCGCTAAAGAGAGATTTCGGGGCAAAGACTTGGAATTCTATATCCTGAATCCCATGGAACCTAAAATCGATTATGCCTACTCCAACCTCTCGGCCAATTCCATAGTGATGAGGCTCATCTATGGTAATAATACCTTCCTATTTACCTCGAACCTTGGCCCAGAAGGAGAAGCGAGATTAGTGGCTTCCGGGAATGTTTTGAGAAGCGATATCCTACAGATCCCAGCCCATGGAAGTATTAATTCCAGCACCCCTAATTTCTTAAGGGCGGTCAATCCCCGGGTAGCGGTCCTCTCTTATGGGAATGCCAAATACGCTGGCCGGGATAAGATGACCGCCAGGCAGCTTAAGAAGGAGATGCAAGAGACCTTAGCCAAGTATCGGGGAGAGGTTCAAAAGGTCTATAATAACGATAAATACGAGGATATGGCAGTTATTATCACCTCTGATGGAAGAAGATACTGGATGGAGAGTATGCGCAGTCGCTCAAAGCATGAGAGACCATTGCTTATGAAAGGTAGGTAGGGTATGAATTTCATCACCCTTATGAGTTTTGGCATAATATTAGTCATCCTCTTTTTACTCTTTGATAAGAGATTATTTGAGAAGGAAGTGGATCAGAAAAAAATTCTCTCCACCAAGAAAGGGGAAAAGGTCCAGTCTCATGGAGAGGTGAGGATTGCCGACTGGCTCTTTGAGCATAATATTGAGTATGAGTATGACCAGGAAAAAGAGATCGCCTCTGAGATCATCCGTCCCGACTTCTATCTTCCCAGAGAGAATGTAGTCATCGAATACTGGGGGATTATGAAAGATCCCAATTATAAACGACATAGGGAAGACAAAGAAAAACTATATCGCATGGAAGGAATGACCCTCATCTCCATCGAGACTAAGGATATAGCTACAGAAAATATTGACAGTATCCTTTCGTCCTCCCTTGAGAAAGAAGGAGAGTAAGATAGATGGCCCTTTCTTCTGGCCAGCGATTAGTAGTCATCATCCTTCTCCTGGCTTTTCTTTCTGGGGGAGGGGTCTTGGGCTATAGAATATCACAGGAATATCCAACATCTCTTCCTCAAGAGTTAGAGAAACCCGTTATTGAAGAACCGGTCTCACCCAGGCCAGCAGTAGTGACCGAGAAGGCCCCTATTAGGAAACTGGCTAAAAAGGAAAAGGAAAAACTTAAAGCCGCCTTAGCGATAAATATCAATACCGCCTCCTCAGAGGAATTGCAAAAACTTTACCGCGTGGGACCCAAGACCGCAGCAAAGATTATCGCCGGACGACCTTACGGAAGGATTGAGGATATTATGAAGCTTCATGGAATTGGAGAGAAGACTTTTGAGAGACTAAAGGACTCTATTACTGTGAGTGGCAAGGGAATAGAAGATTATAAGCCTCCGGCAGAAAGGGCCAAAGCCCCGGAGAAAGAGAAGAAAATGGTCATTGTTAAGATAGATACTGATGGGGATGGGATTCCCGATACCTGGATCACCAGACCCCAGTAAATAACGTAATAGTAACCAGTAACCAGCGAACAGTAACCAGAATAATAAATTCCAAACCACAAATTACAAATCACAAACAAATCCCAAATTCCAATTACCAAATGTTCAAAACAAATTGTTTTGGTCATTGTAATTTCGGCCATTGTATATTGTTTGTATTGATTCGCCTTTGGCGAAGAAAGCTTCGGCGTAGCCGAATATTTAGGTGCTTGGTGCTTGTAATTTTACTGTAAACTGTAAACTGGTTACTGTAAACTCCCGAACGAAGTGAGGGTAAAATGGTCGAGGCCTATCAAGTAGAGAGAGAACCGGAGAGACCAAAAGAAGTGAAAAAATCAAATAAAGGTTTCTTCTCTTTAGTCATTATTCTACTCTTACTCGCTTCCTCTCTTTGGGGATTAGCTTTAAATGCCAACTGGCGCCAGGCTCTTTATCCCTCCTTTAAGGAGGCTTCTCTCCCCAGTTCCGTAGAGACAAAAGAGAAAGCATATCAACCGCCCGAGAAGCTTACCGTCACCCTATTAGATGTAGGCCAGGGCCTTTCTTTTCTCATCGAAACACCCGAAGGAAGGGTGATTATGTACGACGCCGGAGAAGGGGCTAACCCAGATTTTAAATTTAAACGCTACTTCGATGCCGGGGCTCGGGTTATCCTCCCTATTTTAGAGAAGAAAGGGATTAAACGCATCGATACCATTGCCGTAACTGGTCCGGATAGCGATCATATGGGAGGCTTTATTACTATTCTTAATGAAGATAGACTTGAGATTGGCGAGGTATGGGATATTGCTTTTCCCAAGCCCACCCCCACCTATAAAGCTTTCCTGGACCCTATTAATAGAAGGGGGATCAAATTTCGCCTTGCCCGTCGGGGACAAGTACTGGATTGGGGAGAGGACGTATTCGCTCAAATCCTACATCCAGATAATCTTTACAGTAGCAGTAATAATAGCTCAATAGTCATTAAACTGGTCTATGGAAAGGTTAGTTTCCTCTTCACTGGTGATATAGAGAAGGAGGCAGAAAGAGAACTGGTTGAGACTTACGGCCCAGGATTAGAGTCTACTTTCTTACAGGTAGGTCACCATGGCTCCAATACTTCAAGTACTCCACTATTTCTTGATTTTGTGAAACCCAAAGTAGCTTTAATCGGGGTAGGAAGATATAATACCTATGGCCACCCTACACCGAAAACCTTGAAAAAATTAAGAGAGAGAGGAATTGAAATCTATCGCACCGATCAGGATGGCCATGTAGTCATTACTACTGATGGAAAGGACTACGAAGTAATTAGGACCGGGGAGTTGACAGATTAGACGGTAATAGGTAATTCTCTTGTATTTTTACATATGTAGTTTGTAGCTTCGGATTTTCAATCCTACGCTTGATTACACCGATTAAGACAGATTACGCAGATTAAAGGCTGCTAAGGAGTATCTGTGTAATCATTATTAACAATTTGTGTCCCAAAGGGATCCCGTTGGGATAATCAGATTCCGAGCGTAGCGAGGATATCTTGGAACGATAGAAGAAATTTGTGTAGAAGAAAGGAGGTGAAGAGAATGAGAAAGAAGATTATTTTGAGGCATCGGAACTTCAATAAGCAAAAGACGGGGCAAGCGAAGCGCGCCGTTATCTTGGTGGGAATTTTGGCTTTGGGCCTCATCCTTTTGGCCGGATGTCGTCAGAGACCAAAGGAAGTGGAACTGGAGAAGAAGGAACTAATCCCTCTTGAAGAGATGGTTCCCTTAGAGGAGATGGCTCCCTTAGAGCCCAGGGCAGAAGTGGCCCCGGTGATTGCTGAGGCCCCTCTTGCTGTAGCGCCTATAGCCCCAGCTGCTGCGACCGGGAAGATCAACATCAATACCGCCACCCAGGCTCAGCTGGAGACCCTGCCCAGGATCGGCCCCAAGACCGCCCAGGGCATCATCGCCACTCGACCCTTCTCCAGTATTGAGGATATCACCAGGACACCCAGGATCGGCCCCAAGACCTATGAAGGGCTAAAAGACCTGATTACTGTCAAATAACACGAATGATCGCAGACTATTTAGTTCGGAGTTAGCCTCTCGTCCCGAGGGGACTCGAGATCCCCGAGGGAGAGTTCGGAGTTGGGAGTCTCCGAACACCGAACTCAAGCGAGGCGAAGCCGAGCGTGCTCTGAACTGTTAAATCTGTGTTTAAAAGGAGGGAGAGGTATGTTCAAATTATCCACTCAGGAATCGATTATCGTCCTCTGTCTGATCGGCGCCATTCTCTTGGGAGGTATCATTACGCTGACCAGAAGACCCCTTCCCTCCACACCCGGAGCAGAATACCTGGTAAGCCCCAGGACCATTGCCACCTCCCCTGAGCCGGGAGAAGTGACGCCCCTTGGGCCGCGGAAGATTATCATCCACATTACCGGAGCGGTGAATAAGCCCGGGGTCTATCAGTTTGATGAGGGAACCCGGGTGATTGAAGCCATCAAGGTCGCCGGAGGAGCAAAGAAAGAAGCCATCCTGAGTATTCTAAACCTCGCCCGGCCTCTAATCGATGGTTCAAGGATTGTTGTCCCCCGGAAGTTTGATGTGGAGGCCTTCCGAAAGAAACTCCTCTCCTATGGGCCAGAGCATGTCTATACCACAGAAGAATTGAAGTTGGCCTATGTCGATCTTGAGAAGGAGGAAGAGAGGAAAGAGAAGAAGGAAGAGAAGAAGGAAGTAAAAGCAGAGGCCGGGAAGATCAACATCAATACTGCCACTACTCAGGAGCTCCAGACCCTATCCGGTATCGGGCCTAAGAGAGCAGAATCCATTATCGCCAACCGCCCCTATGCAAGCATTGAGGAGATTACCAAGATCCATGGGTTTGGCCCTAAGATCTATGCGTCGTTGAAGGATAAGATTACCGTGGAATGAATGACGCGCCTGTCTGCCGCCAGGCAGGAATGACCGCGAATAATAAACGCGCCCGCCTGCCGGCGAGGCAGGAATCTTCGCGAATAAAATACCCACTCGTTGCCATTGTCCTCATTTATATCTTAGGCATCATCCTTGGGCATCTATTAAACCTCTCCTTTCCTTCTCTACTCTCCATTCTCGCCCTCCTTTTAATCTCTTTCTTCCTTGCTTTCTGGAAGAAGAAATCAACCATCTCCACTCTTCTCTTAGGCATCCTGCTTCTTCTTGCCAGCCTCCTCTACCATGACATTACTCTCAAGCGTATCACTAAGGGCGAGATAACCCCTTTTCTCAATAAAGGCTGGGTGGAAGTCTTAGGCACCATTGATCGTCTGCCCGAAGTTAAGAAAGATAGAATCCACCTAATTATTAAGACAGAGAAGATATTATTTAGGGAGAAAGAATTTCCAGTCAAAAGCAGGATCCGAGCATCCCTTCCGAAAGACGAGGCCTCCTTCAATTATAGAGACCGGGTCAGGATCAAGGGAGAATTAATCTCTCCTTCCGGAGCCAGGAATCCCGGGGGCTTTAGTTATCAGAATTATCTTGCCACCCAGAAGATATCCGCTTTAGTAAACTTAGTCATTAATGAGCAGATAGAAAAGGTTGGGGAAGCAAGGGTCAATACCTTCTTCAAGATTACTTTCTATCTCCGTAAGCGCCTCATCGAGACTATTGATCGAACCCTCCCCTCTCTCGAGGGCTCGGTATTAAAGGGCATCCTTTTAGGAAGAAGAGAAGAGCTTCCTCCTTCTCTTTGTCAGGCCTTCGTTACTACGGGAGTGGCCCATCTCCTGGCGGTCTCTGGCCTCCACGTTGGCCTAATAGTGATCTTCTTCCATTATGGTCTCTTTCGTCTCCTTCGCCTACCCAATAAAGGAAGCGCCCTCCTTACCCTCTTAATCATCATTTTTTACTCCTTCATGACCGGTTGTCGTCCTCCTGTGGTGCGGGCCACGATTATGTTTGGCCTCTTTCTGCTTGCCTCCTGCCTGGGACGAAAGAGGGAGGTCTATACTACCTTAGCTCTTGCTGCTCTTGTTATTCTACTCATTAATCCTCTTACCTTATTCAACGTTGGATTCCAGCTTTCCTTTGCTGCCGTTCTTTCCATTCTATATCTCTATCCCAGGCTCTGGCCGAGACTAAAGTTTCTAACTTCTTATCCGGCAGGATTGATGAGCGTCTCCCTTGCTGCCTGGATTGGGGTAGCCCCTTTAGTTGCTTATTATTTTAACTATTTCACTCCGGTAGCCATCTTAGCTAATCTCTTCGTCGTGCCTTTAGTCACTATTGTCGTTATCCTAGGTTTTCTGGCTACCATCTTCTCCTTCTTCCTTCCCTTAGCCCAGCTCTTCTCCAATGCCAATGAGCTATTTCTCACTCTACTTATCAAGACTGTTGACTTCTTTGCCTATTTTCCGGGAGCTGGGATAAGGGTCGTTACTCCTTCTCTCTCCTCCATTGGCGTCTATTACTTAAGCATTGTCGGACTAATAAATTTTAAACGTCTCCTTTTAGTAAGAAAAATAATCCCCGTTGGGGCCCTGTGCCTAATAGTCATCTTCATCTGGGGAAATATCCTTACTTCTCAAGATAAGTCACTGAAGGTTACTTTCCTGGACGTTGGTCAGGGGGATGCGGCCTTCATCCAATTTCCTGATAGAAAGAGTATGCTTATTGACGGGGGAGATGGTAGGTTTGATACCCTCCCTGCTTATCTCTGGGATGAAGGAATAAGGAAGATTGATTACTTGGTATTGACCCATCCCCATGCCGATCATGTGACGGGACTCACTAACGTCCTCTCTTTTTTTAAGGTAGGTGAAGTCTGGGACAGTGGCCAGGAATTCACCTCCCCAGAATATGAAGCATTCTTAAGGATTATTGACGATAAAAAAATTTCCTACAAAATAGTCCGGGCAGGAGAAAAACTATCCATAGCATCCGGGGTGGAGATCGATATCCTCCATCCTCAAGAAAGATTCCTGAAGGGTGACGGTTCAGAACCGAATAATAACTCTATAGTAATGAGACTCTTCTATAAAAGGGTGAGTTTTCTCTTTACTGGTGATATTGAGAAAGAGACCGAGGAATTACTGGTTAAAAAGTATGGTTCAAGACTCAAGAGCACTATCCTTAAAGTCCCCCATCAGGGATCTAGGACTTCGAGCACTTTAAAATTTTTAGAGAAAGTTTCCCCAGAATGTGCTATAATAAGCGCTAGTGCTCATAATTGGTTTGGTCATCCCCATTCCGAAATCTTAAAGCGATACCAGAAACTGAAGATTAAAGTATATCAAACGGATGAGCACGGGGCGATAATTGTAACCACAGATGGAGAGAATTACTGGGTCAAGACTATGCTGAAAGAGAAAGAAGAGAAAAATTGATTACAATTTCTTTCTAAAAAGCAAAAAGCCCCGACTTATCGGGGCTGATTGTTTTGTGACAGGTTAATTTTAGGTAGTAGGAGCTTTCTTCTTTCTTTTAATAATAAGATAACAAACTATAGAAGTTATGACCACTATTCCAAGTATCATTAAGATAATCATTCTATTAATTGGCTTGGTAGGTTCGATAGTTGGTTTGGTGGGCTCAATAGGTTTCTTGGGGAACATCTCTATCACTCCTATAGCAGCTTGGGCTAAGGAATATAGTTCATCATCTTTGGAAACAGTCTTAAGGGTAGGAATGGCCTCTGTGGCTCTCATATCCCACAGCTTCCGTATAGCATTATCCTTAAGTACCTTATCATCACTTCTTACTGCTTTTATCCAGGCTTTAGTCCTTTTTCTATCATCCTTTATGCTCTCAATCTTAACTACCTTTTTTACTGTCTTAATATATCCTGGGGGCTTAGGAAATGGGCTAGGAAAGTTAGAGTCTCCTGCCTTTGCCACAGTTGTATAATAAACCCCAGGGGATAATTTTCGTTCTTTTATTCTCGCAGCATCTATTCTTTTTAGGAAAAATAAGCCGTGCTCCTCTCTTCCATAAAATGCGTCCAAGCCTCCTTTCTCTTCTATCGCAAGGATAGTGACTTCCTTTATTCCCTTCTCACCTTTAATAACTTTTTCGACTTTAGCGGTAAATACATAATTTAGTTCAGAAGAAGGAATTTCACCGGCTATTCTGGGCAATACCTTTCCTTCAGGTGTTTTTACATACTTCTTCTCATATACAATATCTACTTCAAATACTGTTCCAATAATGATTAAGTCAGATTTATCTACTTGTTTGTAGAGCGGAACATGTTGGCGGATAGCATAGACATTATTACTGCTCAGAAAAATAGCAAGGATAAAGATTATCACTGGTATCCAACGTTTTAAACTATTCATTTTAAAATTCTTCCTTTCTTTTAATTTTAATCAAGCCTCTTCATATAAAGATATTGTGGGGAAATAGGGTTAGATATACTATAAGCCTCACGTTCTACTGCGTCCTTTCGCTCCCATACTTTAAGTAGTTGTTCAAGACGATACCACTCCCATTCTCTGTTATAAGCATTATTGATGGCCTCCTTTGTAGGAGCAGTCAAATCCTTTACCCGATCCCATAAGTCATCCACAACCCAGAGATCGGATAACATACCTGTTTCATATTGTTCAACGTGAACATTTTCATGGACTTCAGTTTTATTCCTAAATTGGCTACTTGTGGGAACATAAATCGTTACTTGGGGCTCTGTCCTTTCCATCGCTCCTTGATCTTTTATGTACCACTCTGTTTTTCGAAACAGACCTTTCCTAACTATACGAGAAGCAAAGGTTGGTCTACCAGTAATATTAAGAGGCCCAACATATCCACCCTCATCCCAAGGTACGGTTACAGTCAGCTCTCCTGGTTCAGCTGCTATCTTTTTCTGATTGATGGTGACCTGGCACTTAATTGTGTAGGTTGACGAATTACTGGCTCCATAGGGATCATCGGGGTGGGCGTACCACTTGGTGGTTACTGTGGTGGGGTCTCCATTGTCTGGATTGAAGTTGACATTGGGATTATTCCCTGCTCCACCTAGCACTTCCCAACCCCATTGCCACTCACTTACTCCCTCGTCATCTTTAACCTCAAATGAGCCACCATCTTGACCATCCTCTATTTCTCTCGAATCTGGACTAATATATGGTTCTATAACCTTTACTGTTACGGTAGTAGAGGCAGTCTCCTCATGATCCGCGGTTATGGAGAGGGTGATGGTGTATTCCCCTGGATTCTGATAGTTATGAGAGATAGTCTTCCCACTTCCGCTTCCTTCATCCCCGAAGTCCCATTCCCATTTCTTGACTACTCCATCGATCTCTACCTCCAGGAAGTTGTATTTCCAACCACTTTCTGTCTCCTGCCAGGTGACTTTTATATCCTTGTCATAGGATCCCGAGCCATCGAAACTAACGGTCTCCCCTACCTTTACAGTAGAAGGACTTGCTGTGGCCACTGCCACCGGGTCCTCAGGAACGGGTACGACCTCCTGTCCTGCCCATGCTATCTTAGAAAATACTACTCCCACAAGGATAAGAAGAGGAATCAGATTGTCAAAGAGCCACTCAATAGTTTAGCACAAGACCCTCTAAAAAGCAAAAAGCCCCAATTAAATGGGGCTTACTTTCTATTCTTTAGTTCTTAAAATAACTTTAGAATTTTTTATTTTTGTTTTCTTCTCTTAATAAACACCACTATTAGGACAAGAAGAATGACTAATCCTACTAAGGGCAAGATAGCAGACTTAGTAATCTGTTTTTTGGAAATTATTGCTGCTTTTTTCTCTGGAACCTCTTCGGAAGATAGCATTTGTTTAAGTTTCTCTTCCATCTCCCTTAATTTTTCCATTTCGTTTTCTAGTGTTCTTGCTTCCTCTGTTATCTCTAGAGTTTCCAGGGCCAATTTAGTCATATATTGGGGTTTTATTTCTAAAGATTTTTCATACGCTTGGCGAGCTTTAGTGAGCCAGCCTTTTTGTTCATAACAATATCCCAAATGACGGTAGGCGTCTGCATAGTTTGGATCTAACTTGATAGCCTTTTCAAATTCCTTCATTGCTTTATCAGTCATATCCTTATCCGAATAGACTTCCCCTAACTTATCATGTGCTTCAGCGCTTTTGGGATCTAACCTTATTGCTCGTTTATACTGCCTGATTGCTTCATCCATAGATTGGGCATCGTTTGTTGGATCGTCATCGTGTGTTATAGCAAATAATCTTGATGAAGTTTCTGAAATAATTTTTTGGGCTTGTATTTTATTTTCTTTGTTTTCTGCTTGGCAGGGATGCCATTTTAAAAAGCTTCCTATCACCATCGTGGTTATGACAAGGACGAAACTAATAAGTAAAATTTTCATTTGTTTCATTTTTTTATTCTCCTCCTGCTTTAAAGGAATTTAACCTTAATGTCCGCATGAATCGCTGCAATTTGCAATTTTTTCATCAATCTCCTTTATTTTTTCTTGTTTTGCTTTGATTTGTTCTTTAATGTTGTCTATCTTCTTTTTATACTCTGATTTTAATTGTTCTTTTTTCGCTTTCCACTCTTTAATTTTATCTGTAAGATCCTTATAGTCTTTTAATCTCTCTTTTCTTTGTTTGTTTAAAAGTTCCTTCTTTTTTTCACTTTCCTTAATAACTTGTTCAGCTTTCTTAATCGCTGCGTCTATTCCCTTGCTCTTGGCAATAGACTTCAATTCATCAATTACATAAATAGTGCCCCCAGTAAAAAGAATTGCTACTTTTCCTAATATGCCAATTGCAGTATCTACATCTGAACAAAATTTAAACTCAGTTATTGTACGATTCATTGCGGCAATTGTACTATCAAATGCTTGTATCTGCTCATCAATCTTTTCAATGAGCTCCTTTGCTTTTTGTTTAAGTTTCTTACATATTTCAATAAATTCATCTATTGCCTTAAGTTTGGTCTGAAGTTCTTTCTCAAACTTAGAAATGTCTTTTTCAAGTTTGGTTATTTCTTTCTCAAGTTTGGCCTTTTCAGCCTTAAGTTTCTCGAGGACTGGGCATTTCTTTACCACCGTCACCGTAACAGTTGTTGAAGCAGTCTCATCATGATCTGCGGTTATTTTAAGGGTAGCAGTATAAGTCCCTTCGTTATTGAAGGTCTTGGTGATAGATTTTCCACTTCCCGAGACAGCACCACTCCATTCATATTTCAAGACCTTCCCAGCGATCTCTACCTCCAGGAAGTTGTATTTCCAACCACTTTCTGTCTCCTGCCAGGTGACTTTTATGTCCTTATCATAGGATTCTGAACCATCAAAGGATACCTCTGCCCCTGGAACTACCTCTACAGGCTGAGCACTGGCTACTGC
>DRGV01000022.1 GCA_011049955.1 bacterium | reverse complement strand
GATGTGTATAAGAGACAGTTCTTCCACCTCACGACGAATACTTTCTCTCTTCAATCGACCAGAGATCTTCCCTCTCTCATCCCAGACCAAACCACACTTGGTGGCTATGATGACCTTTTCCCGTAGGCCCTTGATGGCCCGGCCCACTACCTTTTCCGAGTGACCAAGTCCATAGACCGGGGCAGTATCTATCCAGTTCACTCCCTGTTTTAGGGCATGGTGGATGGTAGCGACTGACTCTTCATCGTCCTGGGGTCCCCAGCCAAAAGACCAACCCCCGCCTCCTATGGCCCAGGTACCCAATCCCACAGGAGATAATTCAAGATCTGTATAGCCTAATCTTCTTTTTTCCATTTTAACTCAATTTTTGCAAATTTGCCATTCATCGTTAATAAAAGTTTGTCGTTGTTGATGCTCGTAACGTTTAAGAAAATCAAGTATTAAAGATTAAATATCAAAATTACATATTAAAATGCAAAAATGTATTCAATAAAAAGCTTACATTTTAGCTTCAACTCATATTTGATTTTTAATTTGTCATTTTCCATTTTCATTTTTGATTTTTGATATTGCGTTATATTATTTGATATGAGTTTCGATACGAGTTTCTATACCCTTAAACCAGTTTCTATACCTTCTTTTACCGATTCACTTTCCAGCTTTCCTCTTTTTCCTTTATGATATTTAACACACGTAAGTCCAAGTTTAAATTATTGTATCATATACAAGTATTTTGGTCAAGTATTACTTCTTCCTTAATAATAACTGTCAATAAAAAAAGGCGCCTCTTCTGGCGCCCGATACTTAAGAATAGTAGACTGCTTTAGCAGATTCTGGGGAGTTGCTCACCAACCAGCATATCGAGAATTCTGCTTCCCCCGATCTGGGTCCTCAGGATAACCGTCTCTTCTGGCTTCTTGACTACTCTTCCAATGATCTTGGCATCCTTACCATATTTATTTTTATGCAGGGCTTTTAAGACTTTAAGGGCTTCCTTAGGAGCAACAAAAGTAACCAATTTCCCCTCGTTTGCTACATATAGAGGATCATAGCCCAGCATCTCACAGGCTCCCTTTACCTCTTCTCTTATCGGTATCTTATCCTCGAAAATCTCAATGCCTACCCCAGAACTCTGGGCTATCTCGTTCAGGACAGTAACCAATCCTCCCCGAGTAGGATCTCTTAGAACGTGGATCCCATTACTTACTTTTAGCATATCAGTAACTAAATGGTTTAAGGGAACGCAGTCACTTATTAGTTTAGTCCTAAAATCCAATCTCTCCCGCTCACTTATGATAGCTATTCCGTGATCCCCGAGGTAGCCATTCACTATCACTACATCGCCCACCTTAGCATTTGCCCCTGAAATATCTATTCCTTCCTCTATTATCCCTATTCCCGTGGTGGTAATGAATATCTTATCAGCACTTCCCTTATTTACTACCTTGGTATCTCCGGCTACAATCTTTATCCCTGCCTCTTCTGATGCTTCTTTCATAGAGGTAATAATCCTCTTTAGATCTTTTAGTAGAAACCCTTCTTCAATAATGAGGGAGGCGCTTAAATATAAGGGCTTTGCTCCAGACATGGCAAGATCATTGACTGTGCCACAGATGGCTAATTTACCAATATCACCCCCGGGAAAGAATATGGGGTTAACAACGTAGGAGTCGGTTGAAAAAGCCATCCTTCCCTTTTCGATTTTAAAGACTGCGCTATCATCCAGGACTTTTAGAATGGGATTCTTAAAGGGGGGTAAAAAGATCTCTTCAATTAGTTTCTTAGTCAGACTTCCTCCTCCCCCATGAGCCAATGAGATTCTATCCTCTTTCATAACCTTTTCTCCCATGATACTTGTAGTAGGTGGCGCAGGTTCCTTCACTTGAAACCATACAGGGACCGACAGGATTTTCTGGGGTGCACTTCTTAACGAATAGGCTACACTCCACTGGAATCCTTATTCCTCTTAGGATCTCGCCACAGAGGCATCCCTCTGGCTCTGGACCACTCTCTATCTGGATATCAAAGACCCTTTCCGCATCAAAGGAACTGAATTCTTTTCTTAATCTTAATCCACTATTGGGAATGATTCCCAGGCCGCGCCAGGGGGAATCACTGACTTCAAAGACTTCATATAATTCCTCCTGGGCTTTGATATTCCCTTCTGGTTTTACACACCTTCGATACTGAATCTCAACCCTTGGCCTTTCTTCTCTTATCTGGAGGAGTAACATATAAATGGACTGTAAGACATCTAAGGGCTCAAAGCCAGAGATGACACAGGGGGTGCCAAACTCTTTAGAGATGAATTCATAAGGTCGTGAGCCGATGATGGTTGAGACATGTCCCGGAGAGATAAAACCAGCGAGATTTACCTCCTTATCTTTTAGGATGGCTTTCATAGCAGGGGGAATCAATTTGTGAGCAGGAAGAAGAAAAAAATTCTTTATTCTCTCTTTTTTTGCCTTTAAAAGAGTGCAGGCGATGCTGGGAGAGGTGGTCTCAAAGCCTATGCCGAAGAAGATGATTTTCTTTTTAGGATTTCCTTTGGCAATCTCTAAGACATCCAGACTGGAATAGACTATCCTGACATCTGCCCCTTGAGCCTTGGCCTCTTCTAAACTAAAAGAAGAGCCAGGAACCTTCATCATGTCCCCGAAGGTAGTAAAGATAATACCGGGCAGCCCAGCCAGAGCAATGGCTCTATCTATGGTCTCCATGGGGGTAACGCAGACCGGACATCCCGGCCCAGATAATAGATTTACCCTTTCGGGAAGTAGCTCCTTAATTCCATGCTTAAAGATGGCTACGGTATGGGTACCACAAACCTCCATGAGATTAATTCCTCTATCTGGAGTAAGATCCTTGATCCGATTTAAAAGTTTCTTAGCTAATCCTGGATCCCGAAATTCATCGACAAACTTCATTAATCTCCTCTAATAATTTTAAAGTTTCCCGGGCTTCTTTCTCGTCTATTCTCTGGATGGCAAAGCCAGCGTGGAGAAGGACGTATTCCCCTATCCTGACATCTTTGAGGAGCTGGATGTTGATCTTTCGCTTTACTCCCCCAGCATCAACCTCTGCCATCGTCTCATTTATTCGGACTATCTTGGCTGGAATTCCAAGACACATTTTTATCTCCTACTTGCAAGCTGCAAGCTGGCTTATCGCTTGTCGCTTATCGCCCGCTACGCTTTATCGCTCATCGTAAACAACCAGCGATTTGCGACATGCGACGTGCGGTTTGCAGCCTGTGGCCTGGTACTTCTTGGCGGCGATTACTGCCTGGCCAAGCGAAATTCCCCCATCGTTGGTGGGGACTCTGGAATGAGTGTAACAGATGAAGGAGTTCTTTCTTAACTTCTCTAATGTTTTATCAAGGAGAAGTCTATTCTGAAAGACTCCCCCGCTTAAGGCTACTCTATCTATTCCCGTCTTCTTCTTAAGACGTTTACAGACATCCAGAGTGAATTCCGCTACGGTATTATGAAACTTCGCGGCAATGATAGGTTCAGCTACCTTCTTTTTCAAATCCTCAACTATTCCCAAAATTATAGGCCTAGTATCCACAATAAAAATCCCTTTCTCTTCTCTTATCTTATACTTATAGCCTGTAGCCTGGAGCCTGGAGCCTGTAACTTTCTCCGCCTCCTGTTGTAGTTCAATGGCGGCTTGTGCCTCATAGCTTGAGATATCACATATTCTAATTAAAGAAGAGACAGCATCAAATAGCCTTCCCATACTGGAGGTTAGGGGAGAATTAATATCCTTGTCAATCATTTTCAATAAGATTTGCACCTTATTTTTATTCCATTTCCGGTTAAAGTCCAGTTTTAGTTTTTGGAAATCCTTACCCAAAGTTTGATAGAGATAGCTGATCGCCATTCTATAGGGCTCCTCTATTGCCTTATCCCCTCCAGGGAGAGGGATATATTTCAGATGGCCCGCTCTTTTAAAATCCCGGTAATCAGCGATTAAGAACTCTCCCCCCCAGATCTTCCCATCTGTGCCATAGCCCGTACCATCGAAGGCTACTCCGATCACCTTTCCTTTCACTCCGTTATCTACCATACAGCTTATGATGTGGGCGTGGTGATGCTGAACCCCAATAAGTCGCATATCGCATATCGCATATCGCATATCGTGTTTTAATTGCACTGCGTATTTTGTGGAAAGGTATTCTGGGTGGAGATCGTGGGCAATTATTCCTGGTTCAATGGAAAATAGTCTCTTAAAATGTTCCAAGGATCTCTCGTAGAATCTAAGGCTCTCCCAGTTCTTGAGGTCCCCGATATGTTGGGAGAGAAAGGCATAGCGGCCCCTGGTTAGACAGAAGGTATTCTTCAGTTCTCCGCCACAGGCCAATACTTGAGGTATCTCAAACTCTAAATCTATGGGGAGGGGAATATAGCCCCGAGATCTTCGTATCATATGCTCTTTACCGTCCATTACTTGGACGATAGAATCATCACATGGTATATAGATATCTCGATTATGGATTAAAGAATGGTCCGCTATTCCAGATAGTCTATTTAAGGCCTCCTGATTGTCAAGTGAGAGAGAAGGAAAGAGAGTTATTAAAAAGCCCCCAGAGGCCCATTGTTTTACTTAAGAAGAGAAAGGGTAGTTTTCCCATTGCGGAATCTATAGCACCAGGGAATGGTT
>DRGV01000021.1 GCA_011049955.1 bacterium | reverse complement strand
GGAAACCTGCACCCAGTGCGGGGCCTGTAAGGAGGTCTGTCCGGTAGAGGCTATCGTAGAAGAGGGGTAGCAAGGGTGACAAGGGTAGTTCCCCTGTCCCCTTTAAGGGGAAGATATGCCGCAAAGTCAGAAAGAGAAAGAATTATTATCTGAGTTAGATAAAAGCAGGATACCGGAGCATGTGGCCATCATCATGGATGGCAATGGTCGCTGGGCAAAGAAGAGAGGCCTTCCCAGGATGGTCGGCCATCGTAAAGGAATAAAAAGGTTAAAAGAGATCGTTCCAGCGGCTAAGGATTATGGAATAAAGATATTGACTCTTTTCGCTTTCTCTACTGAGAACTGGAATCGGCCTAAAAGGGAGATCCGGGGCCTCTTCAGGGCACTGGAGAGATACCTTAGAGATGAGGTGGAAGAACTACAGAAGAACAGCATCCACTTACATCCCATCGGCAGATTGGAGAGACTTCCTTCTTTTTTACAGGAAGAGCTATCCCGGGTAGAGAGAATAACTAAGAATAACAAAGGAATAATCCTCAACCTGGCCCTCAATTATGGGGGAAGAAGCGATATTGTGGAGGCGGTAAAGAAAATAATTGCCAATCGGCCAGAGAAAATAGATGAGGAGACTTTCTCTAAGTATCTCTACACTTCTGGCCAACCGGACCCCGATCTTTTAATCAGAACGAGTGGGGAGATGAGGATAAGTAACTTTCTACTCTGGCAACTTGCTTATAGTGAGATCTGGGTAACCCCTACCTTGTGGCCAGATTTTAAGAAGGAAGATCTTCTCCAGGCCATTCTGGGCTATCAGAAGAGGGAGAGAAGATTCGGAAGGATTGAGAAGTGATATGGTAAGAACGAGGTTTTTAAGTACCTTAGTTGCGGCACCCATCCTGGCCTGGTTCATCTGGTATGGCTCCTGGCCCTTTTTAATTTTAATCATCACGGCAATCCTCCTGGGCCTCTTCGAATTCTACAATATGCCCAAGGTCAAGGGATTGAGGATCCTGCGCATCACGGCTATGGCCTGTGGAGTAGCCCTTGCCCTGTACGCCTGGCGGGGCAACATCTACTATCTCAATACCTTCTTGACCGCTTCGGTGCTCTTGCTTCTGACCATGCAGTTATTTGGAAAGAGGCCCCTAGAAACCATCACCAACCTCTCCTATACCATTCTGGGCCTCATCTACGTCGGTTGGCTCTTCTCCCATCAATTACTCTTAAGAAACGTCCTCTTCGGCAGAGAGTATATTCTCCTCTTATTCTGGATTACCTGGTCCGGTGATATTGGAGCCTATGCTTTTGGTACTATCCTGGGGAAACATAAGCTCATTCCCAGGGTGAGCCCAAGAAAGAGCGTAGAGGGAGCAGTGGGAGGGCTTTTCCTCAGTCTGACAAGCGCTCTTTTAGCCTATTTCCTTCTTGAAGAGAGTCCTTTCCTTGGGAAGTGGCTCTCAAGCCCTGGCCTTTCCCTGCTCCATTATCTCATTCTAGGATTGATATTGGGGATCGTCGGTCAGTTCGGTGACCTCTGTGAAAGCCTCCTAAAGAGGGGAGCCCAGATTAAGGATGCCGGTGGAATCATCCCCGGCCATGGAGGCCTCCTGGATGTTATGGATAGCCTCCTATTTACTTCCCCCGTAATGTACTATTACATAGTTCATGTGGTGGGAAGACTGAGGTTTTTTTGAGACACGAATTGCAACCGCCCGTTCAGGATCCTGAGGATCCTTTCCCTCGACCCTGAGGGGTTTCGGGACGAGAACCTGAATGGGCGGGGTCCGAAGGGCCAAAACTCCCGTCTGCCGACGAGGCAGGCAAAATTTTCCGCCAAAAGGCGGATCAGCCTCTGGCTGAAACTGAAAGACGCAGAGAAAAAACGCGAATATGTGCGAATGAATAGAAAGAAAATTGTTATATTAGGCTCCACGGGCTCAATAGGGATAAATACCCTAAGGGTCATTGAGCGTTTAGGGGATAGATTTCAAGTCATTGGCCTGGCAGCAAGGAAGAATATCAATCTCTTAGAGAGACAAATAAAGAAGTTTCATCCTAGGGTAGTGGCCTTAGTAGATAGGAAAAGCGCCCGAGAATTAAGCGGGCGCTTTAAAAGTATAAGGGTACTTAGCGGGAAAGAAGGATTAATCGAGATTGCTACATTGGCCGGGGCGGATTTAATTATCTCAGCCATTGTCGGTGCCCCGGGACTCATCCCCACCTTAGAAGCCATTAAAGCAAAGAAGAGAGTTGCTTTGGCCAATAAGGAGGCCCTGGTCATGGCCGGAGAGATTGTGATGCGAGAGGCCCATAAGAGGGGAGTGAAGATTCTACCCATTGATAGTGAGCACTCAGCCATCCTCCAATGCTTAAAGGCGGAGAAGAAAAAGGATGTTTCACGTATTATTCTTACTGCTTCTGGTGGACCTTTCCTTAAATTTAGCTCCTCGAGATTAGAATCTGTTACTCCGCAAGAGGCTCTCAGACATCCCACCTGGGAGATGGGAAAAAAGGTTACCATTGATTCTGCTACCTTGATGAATAAAGGCTTGGAGGTGATCGAGGCTCATCACTTGTTCGGAGTTGATATCGATAGGATAGAGGTGGTCATC
>DRGV01000020.1 GCA_011049955.1 bacterium | reverse complement strand
GTCTCTACAGTGAGGTTGGGCTTTAGTTTAGGGTCCACCGTAGTATAGAGTTTGGTCAGGAAATAGGGGATTTTATTTCTATATCTTAGGATATCGTATCTTATTCCTCCCTGACCAATAACATAGTATCTGGCCGCTTCCTTGGCGGTCACCACCCCCAGAGCAGCCATCCCGTGGAACTTCTTTAGTAATTCAAACTCCTTTTGGGGATCAAAATCTATTCCCTCGTTCTTATATCCCAACCTCATACCCTTCGTCTCCCACTTCGCTTCCACGGTATCCCAGTGCTTAATGTCTCCGATGGTCCTATCCACTCGATTGTTAGAGATATGCGTATAGGAATAACTTAGACTATACTTCTCCCACTCCTGCCTGAGGCCCAGATAGACGAATTCGTGGCGGATCTTCTGGGGATCGTCCTCGCTCGCCGTCCTACTCCCTAAGATATTCTCATCTTCATATTTAAAGAAGAGGACCTTGTTTTCAAACCTCCAGATATCTATATTAATTCTTCTCCTGAACCGCCAGGCATAGCCCGGCCAGTTATGGAAATAGCGGCCGGTCTCTAAGGCCATATCTACCCGGGGCATGAACTCCGTACCTTTTTGTATTGCCGAAGAACTTTGTTGCGGAGAAAGGGGCGGGGTAATGGCTGGAGCAACGGTTGGGGCGGCAGCTGCCGCAGGAGCAGCGGGAGTCGGCTGATAGAGAACATAGGTATCAGGAACCCCATCCCCATCAGTAGCTACCTTTTTGTAGACCGGTTCTGCGGGAGCAGCCGGGGCAGCAGTCGGGGTAACAGCCGGAGCCACGGTTGGTGCAGCGGCCGGAGCAGCAGCTCCACTAATAGTAATGAAATCCTGTAATTTCTCGTAGGTCTTGGGTCCGGTTCCTTTGACCTTGGTGATCTCCTTAATGCTTGTATAGGGTCGACCAGCGATGATGATCTGGGCCTTCTTTGGTCCAATACCTGTCAGACTTTCTAACTGAGAAGAGGTAGCGGTATTGATGTTTATCTTTCCTGTCACGGCGGCTGGTGCGAATGAGGTTGGTGCCGCAGCAGTAGGAGCCTCAGCAACCATAGGGGCTTTCTCTGCCATAGGTTCCAGGGGAACCATCTCCTCAAGGGGAATCAGCTCCTTCTTCTCCAGTTCCACTTCCTTTGGTCTCTGGCGACATCCTGCCAAAAGGATGAGACCCAGAGCCAAAATTCCTACTAAGATAATACTCTTTTTCACTCTCTTCACTTCCTCTTTACCTCACGGTCTTTACTCTTATATTTTCTCCATCACTAATGATAGTAATGTTTCCACTTTGATAGGTATGGTGGATCTGAGCTCCAATCTCCCTCCACCTTCTTCTCTTCCTCCTTAAGCCCAGATCGCGGAAGGAAAAAGAAGCAAGGAAATGAGAAGTAATAGTTTCCATCTCATATTTGACCTCTCCTAAAAATTAATCATACCACGCAAAACAAAGAAACGCAAGCCCCGTTGATAGTAAAGCTTATCTACAAGACAAGCTTGCCCCGTTAGAAGTAAGACGTCTGGGGCGTCTGCCCCGATTTTATCGGGGACTTCTAGCGGGGTTTGCCTTTTTTGAGATATTGTAGTATACTGAAAACCAAAAGGGGTAATATTTTGAGGTAAGAAATTCAAACGGATGGCAACGGATGCAAACAAACAACATCAAAATTCAAAATGTAAAAATCAAAATGACATATTAAAATTTAAAATTTTCTTAAACACCTTCATTTTAAACCTTGAATTAACATTTTGATACTTGATATTTAATTTTTGAATTTTAAGGTTAGTTCGTATGCATCTGCGTCTTTCCGAGCATAGCGAGGATATCTTGAATAAACCAATACGCTATCTGTGGCATCTTCTGGGAGGACTACTCCTTCCTCTAATCTATTACTTTGCTACTAAGAAGACGGCCCTAATTATCTTTGGGACATTCTTTATCTTCTTCTTTTTGGTTGACTTTCTTCGCCTGCATTACTTAAAATTAAATGAATGGATATTCAGATACTTAAAAACGATTATCAGAGAAAAGGAGAGGAATAGGTTCTCTGGTAATCCCTATTATATCTTAGGTGCTTTTTTATCCGTTCTATTATTTGAGAAGGGGATTGCCATTGCCAGTCTATGCTTTCTGGCCTGTGGGGATTTAGCTGCTTCCATTGTGGGAAAGAAGTATGGAAGGATTAAGATAAGGGGAAAGAGTCTAGAGGGAGGGTTGGGGTCCCTTCTTGCCTGCCTCTTAATAGGAATCGTTCTATTAGTTTTAAGATTAAAGTTAAGTTTCGGTATTCTTTTCATCGGTGCTCTGACGGCATCCATTGTGGAGCTCTTCTCACCAGGAAGGAAGGATAACCTGACCGTTCCTCTATTTAGTGGGCTCATTATGCAGCTCGTAAGGTTTATATGAAACCCGCCCCTCTTTCTATGGCGCAATGTGTTATCTTAAAAGTTAAAGACCTGCCCCTTTGCCTGCCCCTGGGAGAGTATAATTGAAGAATAGGTTCTTAGCCGGCATAGGAATTAATGTCCTTTTATTAGGCGTGGTCAGTTTCATTACTGATGTCTCAAGCGAGATGATGCTTGCTATACTCCCCATATTTGTCCTTTCTTTAGGCGGAGCCGGGATAGCGGTGGGTCTCATCGGTGGCTTGGGAGATAGTGTGGCCGGTATCCTGAAGG